>NZ_NFJA01000071.1:0-19544 GCF_002159615.1 Bacteroides sp. An279 | reverse complement strand
GGGCAAACAACTTTGTAGAAAACATCTTTTCCACATGTATGGCACTGCATAATCTCAGAATTAAAATCAACCCTTGGAACTATCATAACTAATTTACATAAACTCTATTATATAATTAGGGCCTTTCTAAAAAAAGCCCTTGAAAAAATCCAAAGCCATCACTATTAAATCCAAATTATTGTGTGTACATTTGCATCGATTTTATACCGAGTTTGAAATGGACAGAAACATCATCAAATATATAAACGTAAACGGTCAACTGATGGACTTGTCGCATCCGCAAGTAATGGGCATATTGAATGTAACACCCGATTCTTTTTTTGCTGGAAGCCGCAAGCAGAATGAAACGGATATAGCTGTGCGTGTGCATCAGATAGTGGATGAAGGCGGAAGCATAATTGATATCGGCGCATATTCTTCACGTCCGAATGCCGAGGATGTCAGTCCCGAAGAAGAAATGAGACGGTTGCGTTTCGGGCTTTCCGTTATCCGGCGTGAACTGCCCGAAGCTGTGGTTTCTGTAGATACGTTTCGTGCTGATGTCGCGCGGATGTGTGTGGAGGAATATGGTGTGTCCATCATTAACGATATTTCTGCTGGTATGATGGATGCTGATATGTTTCCTACAGTTGCCCGCTTAGGTATACCTTATATTATTATGCACATGCAGGGCACACCGCAAACCATGCAGACTCATCCGCATTACGACAATGTCGTGAAGGACGTGATGTATTACTTTTCTGAAAAAGTGCAACGATTGCGTGATTTAGGGGTGAAAGATATCATTCTCGATCCGGGATTCGGATTTGGGAAGACATTGACACATAATTATGCATTACTCAGCCAATTGGAGGAATTCAGCATTTTCGAGTTGCCCATATTGGTGGGAGTCTCACGCAAATCTATGATATACAGACTGCTGGGAGGAGAACCGGAGGATGCACTGAATGGTACGACTGCCATCAACACCATTGCCTTGACAAAAGGTGCCGACATTCTGCGTGTGCACGATGTAAAAGCTGCCGTTGAAGTTGTGAAAATCGTTTCTGCCATGCAACACCCCACTTTCATCACTCCATCTTAACCAGTTATTGCCATGCCCTTCAGTTTTACCATCCTAACCATTAAAGATGTCATTGACATCCTGCTTGTAGCTTTTTTGCTTTACAAGACTTATAAATTGATGAAGTCGTCAGGCTCTATCAATGTGTTTACCGGTATTTTGGTGTTTATCGTGATTTGGGTCATCGTGTCGCAAGTGTTACAGATGCGTCTGCTTGGTTCTATCTTTGATAAACTGGTCAGTGTGGGAGTGATTGCCATCATTGTTCTGTTTCAAGATGAAATTCGTCACTTCCTGCTTTCATTAGGTTCTCGTCACAGTACGAATAGTCTGCTCCGTTTTTTCAAAGGCAAGCAGAAAAGCGATGGAGGAAAGGAAGACATCATGCCCATTGTCATGGCGTGTCTTAATATGAGCAAAGGAAAGGTAGGTGCCCTTATTGTGATGGAACGTGACTTTCCGTTAGACGATATCGCCCGAACAGGTGATATCATTGATGCCAGTATCAATCAACGGCTGATAGAAAATATTTTCTTCAAGAATAGTCCTTTACACGACGGAGCTATGATTATCAGCCACAAACGTATTGAGGCTGCCGGTTGTATCCTGCCCGTATCGCATAATCTGAACATACCGAAAGAACTTGGGTTAAGACACCGTGCTGCTTTGGGTATTTCGCAGGAAACCGATGCCATGGCTATCATTGTGTCGGAAGAGACGGGAGGAATTTCCATCGCTTATCAGGGGGAGTTTCATTTGCGCCTCAGCGCAGAGGAACTGGAACGGATGCTTACGGAGGCAACAATGCAATGACGGGCGACCTAATCTCGTTCCTGCATTGGCGGAATGCGGAATTCATAAAAAAAAGTGTCAGATGCATGTTGCGAAGATACACAACTTATGCATGTCTGACACGGTGCTGTGGAGAAGATAATGGATTATCTTATTTAACGAGTTCTTTCGCTTCCAGCGGTTGGTCGGTGGTGAGGTAGTCCACTTTCAAGTCGATAAGTTTCTGCATATCGGCCGTTTCGTCCACCGTCCATGCGTTGACCTTCATGCCCAGGTCGTGCGCTTCCTTCACCCATTCGGGGTGCTTGTCGAATACCTTATAATAATAGTCGATGCCGGTCATGCCTTTCGCCTTGATGTCTTTGGGGGCGATGTCGCTTTTCAGGTAGGCGATTTCCGAACCCGGAGTCAGTTTGACCAGCTGTTCGCATACATGCATGCTGAATGAAATGTATTCCACTTGTTTTTCCATACCCATTTCTTTCACCATTTTGACGCAATCGGCAGAAATCCGATTTTCTTGTGCTTCTGTCTTATGAGGTTTTATTTCGAGGATGAGCTGGATGTCGGGTAATTGCTTGCCGGCTTTCAGGTAGTCTTCCAGCGTGGGAAGAGTTTCGCCGTTCTTCAGTTTCAGGTCTTTCAGTGTGGCATAGTCGGTTTCGGCAATCGTATAACCTCCGATGGTGTCATCATGATTCACAACAACGATGCCGTCTTTGGTCAGTTGCACGTCGAATTCTGAACCGTATACTTGGGCTTCAGCGGCTTTCTTCAGTGCTGTGATAGAGTTTTGTGCAGAGCCTTCTGCCTTCCAGAATCCGCGGTGTGCGATGACTTGGGTCTGTGCTTGTGCCGCCAATGCGAAAAGTGCGCAGGCGCAAGCGAGGAAAAGTTTTCTTGTTTTCATGTTTGTTTTATGGTTTTTATTGTTAGGTGACTAGGTGTTAGGTGACTAGGTACTAGGTACCATTGTCACGACTATTTAAGCCTAGTCACCTGGTACCTGATACCTAGTCAACTCTTAAATCAGAATGCGTATCTCAAGCCTATCTGGAACTGGTACGGTGTACCGTTCAGGCTCGACACGCCGGTGTTCGGGTTCACGTTATATACAAACTGTTTGGTATCTTGGTCGAAGCTCTTGATAGAGTAGATGTTCTGCTTGCCCAAGGTGTGTCCGGCACCCCAGTCTTTGTTCAGCAGGTTTGCCACATTGAAGATGTCGACCGACAATTCCAGACTGTGTTTTTTGTAGAGATTGAACTTCTTGGTAAGACGCAAATCAAGTGTGCCGTAGAAACCGTTTACACCACCGTTGCGTTCAGCCACCTTGCCAAAGCTCTTACGGATATAGTCCTTGGTGCTTTGTTCTACTTCCGGATTGTTCAAGATGTCATTGATGCCGTCGCGCAAGTATTGTGGGGTGGCTGGGTCGTTCGGGTCGTAAATGTAAGCCAAATCATTCGAATCTACAAAGTCTCCGTTCAGGTTTCCGCTTACGGCAAGCGAATAACGTGTTCCGCCGATGCCCGAGAAGCGTGCGCCGATGCTGATGCCCCAGAAAGTGGGAGCTGTTCCGTAAACCACTACTTTGTGGCGGAACTGGTTGTTGGAGTAAGTCATTTTGCTCAAGTCGCGTGGGTCGTCTACCACCATTTGCGAGAGGGTTGCCGAGTTTGCCACGTTTCCGTTGTACGAGGTATTGTCTTTTGTATCGTTCCAGGTATAGCTTACCGAGAGCTGTCCATCCTTGAAGTATCTCCACGTTCCTTCTACCACGAAGGCGAACTGGTTGACTTTGCCTTCGCTCACCATTTCCAACACACGACCCACATTTTTGGTCTTACGGCTTTCTCTCCAGTCCACTTCACCATTGTCTTTAATGGTCTCTGCTGGCACATAAATG
Source organism: Bacteroides sp. An279 (assembly GCF_002159615.1). NCBI lineage: Bacteria > Pseudomonadati > Bacteroidota > Bacteroidia > Bacteroidales > Bacteroidaceae > Bacteroides > Bacteroides sp. An279. The sequence goes on along the minus strand of NZ_NFJA01000071.1, from coordinate 15,780 downwards.
CCTCGGTTGCCTTCGGCTGCAAGGCGGAAGTAAGGCTGGTCTACCATGTTGCGGTCTACGTACATGTAGTTGTTCCGTCCCAAGGTCATATATCCGCCTACGGTTACTTTCAGGCGGTCGTTGAAGAAATGGGTGTACGAAAGGTTCGCCTTGTAGATGACCGGTACCTTGCAATCTGCTCCGTTTAGGTTAATGGTGGAGAGCTTTTCTATGTTCGGATTGTTGAACAGTTCTGTTCCCGGAGCCTTCGATGGATCTTGGCGATAGGCAGGGAAGTCGGGACGTAGCAGGTTAAGCAATTCATTATAGTTGGCGTTTCTCGGGTCAAGCGTTACATCGATAGATGCCGTGCGGGTTCCGTCGAACACCATGTTGTTAATCATCGCATAGTTGTTGATGTCCGAGGCAAAGATACCGCCGCCCAAACGGATGATGTCGCGGTGCTTGTCATTGATGTCCCAGGTGATTTGCACACGGGGCTGTACTTGGAAAGTAGAGAGACCGTTGTCGGTGCGTAAGCCTAAGTCATCGTACACGGTCTGGTTGAATGTTCCTTTATTGAAATAGGTAGCGTTGTCCAAGCGGAGTCCGGCTATCAGCTCGAAACCGGGGAACAGCTTGGTCTGCAATTGCGCGTAAGCACCGGCGTTCATGATGTTCTGTTTCACGCGGTCGTCTGCCGTAAGGTAGAGTTCGCGTACATAACGGGAAGGGGTAAGGCTTTCAAAAGCGTCCAGTCCGTTAAAGTAGAAGCGTCCGTTGGTCTCGCTTCCGTAGCGCGAATTCATGTGGGTGTACATCAGGTCTACACCGAAAGTATAATTGATTCGTTTTGTGTTGTAATAGAAATTGTCTACTAATTGGAGCACGTGGTTGTAGAAGTTTTCAGGGCAATAACGCTGGCCTCCTAACTGAATGTTAGTATATACGTTTTTCCCGTTTACAACCGATTCTACATCTTCTACGATGGCACGTGGGATGTTGGCAGAGGGAAGCTCGTCGCCCGGCATTGATTTCTCTAATGTATAAAGGTGTTGCACTTTCAATTCGTTCGTGCCTCGCGGACCTACCACCGAACGCAGGGTTGCCAAGGCACTGTTGTTCAACGAGTGTACGTTTCCGTACGATTCATACATCGTGATGCTGGTATTGTCGCCCAATCCTAAGTTGTTCATGTCGTTCACGAAGTTGTCGGTGAAGGTCAAGAGGTTGGTGGCATTGATTTGCCAGTCTAAGCGGGCGAATACGGCATCGGTGCTTTGTTTTTTATCGAATGCGCCGAATTGCGGTGTATTTGCCACGCCATATTTGTCGCGGGCGATTTGCAAGAAACGGTCGCGGGTATCTGTACTCAAGCTATAGCGTTGCTCGTCGGTAGCGTTTTGGATATCGGCGATATAGAGTGGGCGAGAGTCTGCCTGATGGTCCCACGTAATAAAGAAGTGGGCACGGTCTTTCACAATAGCTCCTCCCAGCGAGGCACCGAACTGGTAGGTGGAGAAGTCGTTGCTCCGCTTGTTGCCACGGATGTCATACGGGCTGGAGAGCCAGTTGGCACGTCCGTATACGAACGCACTACCGGTCAAGGTATTCGTACCCGACTTGGTTACAGTGCTTACCGTACCTCCTCCGGCACGTCCGTTAGTCACATCGTATTGGTTGGTCACTACCTTAAACTCACGGATAGCCTCCATGGAGATGGCGTAAGGCACTCCGTTACGGCTTGTCGTACTACCTCCCGAAGTCGGATTCTTTGCCGTCATACCATCGATGGTATAGTTGGTAGAAGAAGCCAACTGGCCCGAAAGGCTGGAGCCGGTGCTGAGCGGGGATAGGTCGACTAGCGAAGTAAAGTTACGTCCGTTTACCGGAAGTTTTTCCAAGTCTTGTTCGGTGACTGAAGTTGCCGAACCGGTAGTGGCAATGGTATTTTTTAATGAGTTGGCAACCACCTCCACGGCTTCCATGGTAATGGATTCTTCTTTCATCTGGAAATCGATACGCACTTGGTCGCCTTGGTTCAGGGTATATCCGCTTTTCGTCTGGTCCCCATATCCGATGTAGGACACCTTAATTGTGTACGGACCTCCCAACGGAAGCTGTTTGATGGTGTATTCACCATTCTCGTTCGTGATAGAGCCTGTGCTGAAGCCCGTTGACTCGTTTCTTACTTGCACAGTGGCACCGATGACTCCCAAATCGGTTTCATCGGTCACAATGCCCGTAATAACGGCACGGTCATCTTGGGCAAACAAGTATCCCGGCAGGATGAACAGGATACAGAGAAGCAATAACGCTTGCTTGATTTTTGTTGTCATAATCTTTAGTTAAGTGTTTGTTAAATTGATGCAACAAAAGTAAAGCAGGCGTATTACATCTCCATGACCGATGTGTAAAGAAACCGTGTGATTTGTGTTACGTGGATATTACATGGTACGAAAAGAAATTTGCCAAAAGACACTCTCAAACGAACATAAGTGATAAGACCGACTTACTTATGTGGGATGACTGAGTTACTTATGTGAGATTGCCAATTCACTTATGTTCATCAAAAAGCATGCTTGAATGCTGTCTTTAAAGTATAAAAGCCAATACTCCTGCTTACGAAAACTGGCAGGAAAAGGTATTGGCTTCTGACTCCCTGAAATAACTCCCTCTCTAACTCCTTATTATAAAATATGGAATTCTATGGGATTGTTTATTTGCCGGATATTTCCATCGTATATATGCCCGATTCTAATTCTAAAGTTATATACCGGTTCTCTTTTTTGAAATCCGTATGTTCTTGAAGAAGGGCATTATTCATCTTGACTTCCTTGAAATTGGTGGCAGGCACGCGGACTGTGGCACTTGTATTGGCTGGGATGGAAAAAGTATATCTGACAGATTGGGATGTAATTTCCCAGCCACTTTCAATCCGTCCGTAAGTCGAATCGTAATATCCGTGGGCGTAGGTCATTCTTCCTGTAGGGTCAGGCGTAGGTTGTAGGAAGAAATGTTGGAATCCTGGATTGCCGGCATCAGGCCGTATGCCTAACGAATAGTTGTACATCCACGAACATACCGCTCCGAAAGAATAATGGTTGAACGAGTTCATCCGGTTGTTTTTGCCGAACCCATCAGTGTGCGTATACGAGTTGAGCCGTTCCCAAATGGTGGTAGCACCTTGCTCTACCGAATATAGCCACGACGGATAGGAGGTTTGTTGAAGCAGGCGGTAAGCTGTATCGCTATACCCACAATCGGAGAGTGCTTTACAAATCCATGCTGTCCCGATGAATCCGGTCATCAATGAATAAGGCGGGCACGTTATGCCTTCGTCTGTTTTATTTTTGCGTGCTATGGTGTTTTGCAGGCAGGCGGCAACTTTAGAGCGCATGCTGTCTGGGATGATTCCGAAAGCCAGAGGCAATACATACGAAGTCTGGGTATCTATTGGGCTTTCTTTGCAGGCAAAACGGGTACATCCTGTTTCCGGCTCAATATAGGTTTTATTGAAGAATTTTATGCGATCCGAGTGTAATTTGGCATAAAAAGCGTTGTCTTCTTTATGTCCCAATATGCCTGCCACTTGCTGCATAATGTTCAGGTCATAGATGAAATAAGCTTCCCAAAGCAGGGTATTGTCATTCCGATTATTTTCCGGTCCCAACCAATCACCTAAATTGCCCCACCAGCTTTCTCCCTGATCCAATATGCCGGTTTCTTTATTGATGCATTGGTCGAGGAGGTATTGCATATAATGCTTCATGGCAGGATAATGTTCTTCCAGCAAAGCTTTGTCTTGGTATTGCAGGTAACATTCCCAAGGGATGGTGATGCCGGCACTTCCCCATAGCATTCCGCCGAATCCGCCTCCTAGTGGGGCAATGTCGGCAAAACGCCCGTCCTGCCGTTGAACGTCACGCATGGCACAAAGATAACGGTGCAGGAATTGGGAAGCATCTGTCAGATAAGTAGCGGCACGCGAAAATACCGAAATGTCGCCTGCCCATCCTAACCGTTCATTACGTTGGGGGCAATCGGTAGGTATTGAAAGGAAGTTGGCATAAGTAGACCACGTAATGTTCTCCCACAACTTGTTTACTTTCGGATTGGAAGTCTTATAGTGGGAAGCCAGGTGGGCGACCGAACTGAGTATGGTGCTTTTGACAGCTTCCAACGGTAAAGGGCGGTCGATACCGGTTATCTCGATAAAGCGATAGCCATGGAAAGTAAAGCGTGGTGCAATGGTTTCATAACCTCCACGGGCAATGTATATATCTTGCGCCATAGCTGCACGTATATTTTCCAGCATAATCATGCCTTCGTGTTCTTTATAAGCAGGAAGAGATGGATATTTCACCTCGGCAAACCGCAGGCACACTCGTTGTCCGGGCTTGCATTCTGTCAGGGTGATGCGGGGGACGCCTGCCATGTTTTGTCCCATGTCGTAGACAAAGACTCCTGGGCGGACTTCTTCCACTGATTGTGCGGTCAGTTCCTTAACGGCCTTTACGGTAGGTCCGAATTGCCCGGTCAGATGATAATGGGAATAATCGTCTACCCGTGGAATGTTTTCTTCGCTTGTTGTACAGATGGTTCCATCTAAAGGGACTTCTTGGGCAGCATGCCATTTGGTATCGTCATACGAAGCTGTGCTCCATCCTTCTATATCACTTTCTCTCCGGGCGTCGTACACTTCTCCTTGGAAGAAGCTGCCGTATATCACAGGTCCATAGCTGAAAATCTTCCATGTGTCGGGACGGGTTACAATATGTTCCGTTTCTCCGTCTGCATAGGTGATGGTCAGTTTGGCAAGCAGGGATTGGCGGTCGCCGAAATAGTTCCAGTTTTCACCAGTAAAGGTACACCCTCCACTCCACCATCCTTCCGACAGAATGGCACCTGCGGCGTTTGCACCTTCCTGCAGATAAGAGGTTATGTCGAAAGTCTGATACAGATGAGTCTTGTTGTATTGAGTTGCTCCCGGATTGAAATAATCATTGCCAACACGTTTCCCGTTGATGTAGAAGTCGTAGATGCCGCGTGCGGTGACATACAAGCGTGCTTTGGCTATCTTTTTGTCTTGTGTATGAAATACGGTACGCAGCATGGGGGAAGCGTTCCGGCTGGGATTGGTCAGGTATGCACTGAGGTTGATGCCGTTCAGTGTTTCGGAAGAGGGAGGATACAAAGTGACCAGCAGATTGCTTGGATTTCTGAAATTCCTGATTTCTATCCGTGAGTCTGCAAGGAGTTTTCCTTGTTGCAGGCAGAATCCCACATCGCCCAATACAGGAAAGGCAATAAAGTCTCCTCCTTGTCCCAGCGGGTTCAGGTTGGTTTCCCCGATGCGATGTGTTTCATTGTCGAAAGCGAATTGTGTAAATCCTAGGTTGGAACTTAAGAAAAGCCTGTGTTCTTTGTACAGGTTGTGCTTATTGAATAGCGAAGCAGGGATATGGAACGTGTCCAACGGAACTTGTGGTTTATCTGTAGGACAAAAGCCAGCCCTGTACACCTTGACGATGGCTTGCCCTCCGCTTTGCACTGTACGGGCATCCAGTTCTATCTTGATATAAGATTGGTCCCTCTTGTTTGTCAGTCCGTACAGGTTCTTGTTCTTGTCCATCAGTCTTTCGTCGTTGGCTCCATAAAGGAAAGCCGTTTGAGTTGTCTGCCTGTCTAACCGGAACACATAGTTCAGACGGAATACAGGCAGGTAATGCGAATAGAGCACCATGTCCCCGTCTCCTCCGCCAATCCATCGGGCATCTTGCCATCGTTCGTCTGCATCGTTTTGTGCCATGATGCCGGTTTCGAACCAAGACGATGCCGAAAGATATTCTTCTTGCGTCCAGGCCTCCAGCTTCCATGTGTAACGGGTCTCCGGTTGGAGCACACTTCCATTGTACACGATGTTTAGCGACCGTCTGTCCGGTGTTTTCCCGGAATCCCATACACATAGTCCCGATTCATCATATACCTTTAAATGATAAGCGGTCTGTCGGATGCCATATTCATTATCATCAGCCGCTATTTGCCAGCTGAACCGTGGAGCAGGTACATCTATTCCGATAGGACATGTGGCATATTCTACTTTTAGGTTCTGCAATTTAGCGGCAGACAAACAGAATCCTTGTATCCAGCAGATAACTAATAATAAAAACGTGTTCTTGTTCATATCAATTGATGTATTGCATGGTTGTAGAAAAGTTCGATTGCGAAAATATAAATTTTATCGATAAGATTAACATATCAGTAATAAGAAACCGTTTTGAATTTCTCCAAAAAGTTTTTCTTGTCTTGATGTATTCGTTATCGTGTGTGCTTTGGGCGGTTTTGGGGCCATTTCCGCTTCTGTGATAAGGAAGATAGAGGGCTGTCTTCCTTATCACAGAAGCGGAAATGCCTTAAAAACTCATCCCCAATCAGCACACGATAAATTCAAAACTGTTTCTAAAAATACGGTGTCAGAGCAGCTTCAGATGCAGGTAACGGGAACAAAAGCCGAATGTCTAAATAAGAATTGGATGCTACCGAATATCCGTCTGGGAAATAATATGCCTGAGGATTGGCTTTTACCCGTTCTCCATAAGCTTTCATTACAGTTTCCGCTTGTCCGGAACGTACTAAATCGAGCCATCGCTTGTTTTCAAAAGCAAGTTCTACTCTTCTTTCTTTGAAAATGGCTTCACGGATTGCGTCTTGTCCGGTAACAGATGTATTTGCTAGTCCAGCTCGGTTTCTGACTCTATTCAGGTATGTTAAGGCTTCATCTGTCTTATTTTGTTCATTAAGTGCTTCTGCCAAAAATAAAAGAACTTCGGAATAGCGATATACAGGCCAATTATCGTCTGTATTATTGGTTAAGGCATGTGGGTGGCAATACTTTTTTATATAAGGATATTGTTTCCCTGATGCCGTTAACATTCCTATTGAAGCATCTTTACGATCATCCCCAGTCTCATAAGCATTTATAATATCTGGTGTCGGGATATTATATCCTTCAACAATATACGAATTTTCTTCGATACCAGTTATTGCAGAAACTTCTTCGGCTGTAATGGGTTGCACTAAAAAAACATAAAAGAAATTGCTGGCATAACCTTCATTTCCTTGTTTGAACTGTACTTCAAAGACAGATTCTATACCATTTTTATTGGCAGGTTCGAATGCATCGGCATAATTTTCATACAAGTCGTATCCGTTGACCTCTTTTAAAACGCGTTCTGCTTCACTCCAGTTCTGTAGGTTGATATATACATTTCCTAAAAGTGTATTAGCTGCTCCGGATGTAGCCCGTCCAGGGTCTTGATGTGACTTGTCTGGGAGTAGGTTGGCAGCAGTTTCAGCATCTTGAATGATCTGAGCATAGATGGTTTCTGTATCGGACAAGGGCAAAGCGGTTTCCTCTTCTGTTTGTACAGGGGTCAAATGCAGAGGCACCGATCCGAAGTATTGAACTAAATCAAAATAGGCTAAGGCACGCAAAAAATAGGCTTGTCCTTTGATGTTGTTTTTTACGGATTCATCGAATTCTACATTATCTATAAAGGCTAAAATATAGTTGATGTTAGAAATCATGCTGTAATTGGTTACATATTTATGTAATGGTACGCTGTTGTTTGCATCGTCAAGGAAATCTTTGACGAATTCAGCAGAAATGGTTCCTCTGTCTGTCGGGTTATATACATAAGTCGTATTATCGGAACGTAGTTCTCCCATGGCCCACGCACCATTACTTCCACTGTATAATGTCCGTAAAAACGAATAACATCCGTTTATAGCTTGTTCGAAATCATTTTGTGATTGATAATAAACTTCAGAACTTAATGATGTATCTGAAGGTATATCGAGAAAATTGTCACAACTGGTAAAAGCACAAGCTAGCAATATGGTGTAAAATGAATGTTTAATTTTCATATCGTTAAATTATTTAAAATGATACATTCAGTCCGATTGTAAATGTTCTTGGAATAGGATAAGTGGAAAAATCAATCCCCTGCAATAGTGCATTGGGAGAATTCCCGTCAAAATCAACTCCTACTTCAGGATTTGCATATTTGTATTTGGTTAAGACCAAAGGTTGCTGTATGCTGGCGTATAATCTCAAGTTTTGTACGTATTTGATAAGGCGCGCAGGAAAGGTATAGCCAAACGTGATATTTTTGATGGTAAAATGGCTGCCATCACAAATAAACCGGGAATGCAAAATGTCTCTTTCACGTCCTGTCCCGCTTGTCGTTTTACCATATTTCCCAGCCCCTGGGTTTTCGGGTGAACGCCATCTGTCTTTTACTTCTTTCAGTACATTGAAATTACCATCAAGGTTGGTCGTCCCTTGTTCGCTTACTGCCACTATTTTGTTTCCATACGAACCGGCACATACTATGGACAGGTCAAAATTCTTATATGAGAAAGTATTGGTCAGTCCATAAGTGAATTTTGGGAATGGATTTCCCAATTCGGTCTTATCGCCTCCCATGTCATCATACGTAATGGTTCCATCATTGTTCACGTCTTTAAATTTGATAGTTCCTACTTCAGAGTCTACAGCTTTCGGAGAATTATCATAATCAGCTTGATTTACATAGACGCCTTCTTGAACCATACCGTAGAATTGTCCTATTCTGCCACCTACTTTAGTAATAGTCTGTACAATGCCGGTTTGAGCCAGCATGTAATCGCTCATGCCCGACAGAGCAAGAACCCGGTTATCGCTGAATGCAATATTGAAATTAGTATCCCATTTGAAAGCGCCAACCAGGTTGTGTGAATTGATGCTGAATTCATGTCCCCAGAATTTTATTTTACCCACATTGCCTGTAATGGTTTGGAAACCTGATTCACGGGGTACGGACATGGAATAAAGTAGATTGTCTGTTATTTTCTTATAATAATCATAAGTAAATGTAATCCGGTTGTTTAAGAACGAAAGGTCTACACCCAAATCCAGTTCTCTGGTTTTTTCCCATCCTAAGTTTGGATTTCCAAGATTGGTGACTTGGCTTCCGTTTACAACTGTATTGCCGAAAACGCCTCCTTGCGTGATATCGATGGTGTTGTATTGTGTGTAGTTTCCGATATTATGATTCCCGATAACACCGTAACTGCCACGTAACTTGAATAAAGATAACCATGTCAAATTTTTCATAAAAGGTTCTTCGTTTACCAACCATCCGATGGAACCGGCGGGGAAATTACCCCAACGGTTGTTTATACCGAATCGTGAGGAACCGTCTCGTCGGATGCTGAACCCTAACAAATAACGCCCTTTAAAATCGTAATTGATTCTTCCAAGGTAAGACATCATACTCCATTCTTGGATATCCATGGTTGGATTGTTTTTAACCAAAGCGGCATCTATGGTTTGGATACGGTCATCTGCATAATTGCTTCCGGTTACAACCCCTAACTGACTGTGGTATTTTTGTACGGTAAATCCTACCAGTGCATCCAAATGATGGTCGCCCCAATCAACCGAATAGCTGGCTGTAGTTTCTGACAAATAAGAATAATAGTTGCTGTCTTCTTCTCTTAGATTAGCATTTAAAGCACTGGGCTCTACGTTAAAAGCACGTCCTGCTGTAGAAGGTTGGAAGTAGTGACGGTTTTCATATCCTAAATCGGTGCTGATGCTTGTTTTTAAGAAAAGGTTTTTAATTGGTTCAAATTCGATATAGGCACTGGCAAGCAACCTGAGTGTTTTATATTCATTGGAAGTATCTTGAATAGAACGCACCCAGTTGGGCATTGGATTCATTGTAACTCCTTCGGTGGTTACAGATACTGGCATATTACCGTTTTCGTCCATGTAAGGTAAGATAGGAGGCGTCAGGTTGGCGTTTGCCAGCAAACCTCCTCCCCCGAAAAAGGAACCGTCACTTAGAGGGCGATTTTCAAAACTATATGTGGGTGCAACATTCAGGGCTGCTTTTAGTCTTGGATTGATTTGATAAAGAGAATTGGCACGCAATGAAATCCGTCGGTAATCGGAATTCAAGACCACACCATCTTGATTGAAATATCCTACGACAATGGAGTTTTTTAACTTTTCTGAACCCGATTGGATAGAAACATTATAGTCTTGTATTAATGCATTGCGTAACATGGTATCGTACCAACTGTATCCTTTTTCGTATTGCGACGGATTTTGGAATGCTGTAGGGACGGGTTCCCCTAGGTCTTCGTAGTGTTCTTTGCGGAATTGTGCCCATTCTGTCCCGTTCATCATGTCCGGCCTTCCTTTTTCAGGTACAACTTGTACTCCCCAATATCCGTTGAAGCTGACATTGGTCTTTCCGGTTTTAGCTGTTTTGGTTGTAATAAGTACAACACCGAAAGCGGCACGTGAACCATAAAGTGCTGTAGCTGCAGCATCTTTCAATACGGTCATAGACTCTATTTCATTGGGATTCAGATTGTTTATATTCCCGACAATAGGGAATCCGTCTACGACGTATAACGGACTGGAATCGGTAGACAAGGAGGCTGCACCACGGATTCGGATGTTCATGCCTTGTCCTGGAGTACCTGTCCCTTGATTGATTTGTACGCCGCTGATTTGTCCTTGAAGCTTTTGTGCGAATTGTGCCCCTGGAATATCTCCTAATTTATCAAAATCTACCGTTTCTAAAGAACCGGTAACGTTGCGTTTGGTTTGAGTCCCATAAGCTAATACGACCACTTCGTCCAACGCCCGTGTATCATCTTTCATAATGATGTTTAAATCTTGCCCCTCTTTTGCATGAATGTTTTGTGACATATATCCGATATAAGATACGTGCAAGACTGCATCTGCCGAAGCCTCAAGTGTGAATTGTCCATCCATATCGGTGATGGTACCTATGGATTGGCCTTCTACGGTAATGTTGGCACCGATAATGGGATCACCGTTGGCATCTTTCACTACACCTTTGATGAGGCTTTTCTTGTTTGATGGGATATCTTTTTGTGAGGCAGGGAGAATGATAATCAGATTTTCTGATACTCGGTAGAATAACCCTCTTTGGGCAAGCTCGCGTGTCAAGACTTCCTTCAGCTCTTCGCTTTGGGACGACAGGGTGACGTTTGATTTGCCTTTCAGGTCAGCGTCACGGTACGAGAAGCGGTACGGGGTCTGTTTTTCGATAGTGTTCAACAGTTCTTTCACCGGCGCGTCTTTCAGGTTCAGGCTGACTTTGCCGGTCTGGGCGGATGCCCCAATAAAAGTTAACATACATAAAGATAACGCAAGATAACGGGAGATACCGTGTTTTTCGTTACCTTTGTCCGCAGAAACGGACAGATTCTTTTGTTTTTTCATGATATTATGGATTATTGGTTCATTAATGCAAACTATGCTGCAACATAGTTTTGTGGACTGATTTCCGCCTCCGGACGATTTGCCGATTGTCCGGAGGTTCTTGTTTTTGCTGGCATTGTTATGTTTTCATGTGTGCTTGTGTTTTTGAGGTTAATAAATCCGGTAATTATTTCATATCGATATGAATCGTGTCTTGGGTACGGGTATAGCCGAAACCGTAATGCTGTTTCAGTACGCCGAGGACATTCTCCAGCGTGGCTTCCTTGAAGGTACCCGTATAGGCATCGTTGGCAAAGAGCGTGTCCGAAGTCCGGATAATGACACCGAACTTGCGCTCCAGCGAGCGGAACACTTCTCGCAGCGGGGCGTGGCGGAACGTCAATGTGCCTTTCGTCCATGCCGTTTCCGCCCGGTTCGAAGTGGTTTCCAAGATCAGCTGGCCCGTATGCTTGTTATAGGTTATCTTTTCATTGGGACGTGCGTGCAGGCTTTTGTAGGGTGGGCGGACCGTATTCACCCGTACGCTTCCTTTTACCAGAGCCATTTCCAGGAAGTCTTTGTCCTCGTAAGCGTAGACGTTGAAAGATGTGCCTAGTACGGTGATGTTGATAAAGCCTGTCTGTACGACGAATTGTTTGCTCTCGTCGCGCTTTACGTTGAAATAGCCTTCACCCGAAAGCTCTACACAGCGGTTTTCCCGTCCGAAATCTTGTTGGTAAGTAAGCGAAGAATGGGTGTTCAGCTTTACTTTGGTCCCGTCGGGTAGGGTGACCGAAGAAGGCGATTCGCCGGAACGGATAACAACATTGCGTGAAGTGAGTTGTTGTAATTCGTGATGTTGCGTGTAGAGCAATGCCGACATGACGATACTGAGCACGAGCAAAAGGCATGCGGCGATTTGAACCCAATGTGTCCGCAGGCGGATGTATAAGGGAACACGTATCTTCCGTTCCAGGTTCTGATAGAGCCGGACTTTTTTCGCTTCGGGCAAAGGAGATTCATCGGCATAGAAGTCCCAGTGCCGCGCCATGAAATCTTTCATCTCTTCATCTGTCGAGCGGTTGACGGCGGCTTTTAGCCGAGCAAATTCTTCTTTTGAGATATGTCCGGCATGGTATTTCCGTAATAAATCCTCTATGTCGTAATTGGGTTTGTTCATGAGCCTGTTTTTCCTTTGTTTGTAAGTAATATCCGCGAACAAAGGATTTATAACATGCTGATTTGTATGTTATAAAGCAGGATTTGTTGCTTTTTTATAGGTTTAACAGGAAGATGCTTAACAAAAAGGCATGGTTTTGGAGTTCGGCACGCATGGTTTTAAGTGCCGCTGAAAGCTGGTTGCGCACTACTTGTTCACTGATGGAAAGCTTTTTAGCGATGTCAGCTACGGGAATGTCTTGCTCTTTGTTCCATTCGAAAATCTCTCGCTGGCGGGGAGATAGTTTCTGCTTGGCTCGTGCCAAGGCTGTACAGAAGCTTTCGAAATCGATGTCATCAATGATATATTCTTCTGATACGCTTGCTTCGTTCTGGTATTTCAGGTATTCTTCCATCGAGGGATGGTTCAGTTGCCTGCGTAGTTCTTTCAGGAGCAGGTGGTAGGAGATGGTGAACAGGTACGACTTGAAAGAGCAAAGAGGGTCCAGCCGTTCGCGTCCGGTCCAGATGCGTAAGAAAGTTTCCTGTACGATATCATCGGTTACGGCTTCCGACTTGACATAGTGGAAGACGAAATGGTATAGTTTGGAAACCCATTGCTCATAGAGTCGCCGATAGGCGGTGACCGAGCCGGATTTCAGTTCTTTTATCAAGTCTTTTTCGTCCATCTTGTCTGTTGGTGCCAAATATTGTTTATCGTATTGGGCAAAGATACGATTTAAATGGGAATACTAGCATGAAAGGGCTGATAATTTTATAGGGGTGGAAAGTGGATGAATATACACTGTCGGTGTTACTTCTTTTGCCAGTGTCACGCTGGATTGCAAATCCGTTTCTTCAATTACGCCAGATTGTACATCCGGCATGTCAAGCACTTTTCTCTCCGCTATATAGCTGCATCGTTTGTAAGATTATTAATCTTACAGCTTGAAGATTAATAATCTTCCGGCGTGAAGATTAATAATCTTACAAACAACGCAGCCATGTGCACGAATTAATGCTGCGAGAAGTATAAAAGCTATTCTATCATGTAATGTTTTCTATTAATCGGGTATATTGCAAGCTTCAAATGCTTGTGCCAGATCTTCCAACAGGTCATCAATATGCTCAGTACCGATGGAAAGCCGGATGGTAGCTGGCGTGATGTGTTGCGTTTTCAGCTCTTCAGGCGAAAGCTGCGAATGGGTGGTAGTGGCAGGATGAATCACCAGGCTTTTCACATCCGCTACATTTGCCAAAAGTGAAAAGATTTTCAGTGAATCGATGAAACGCCATGCTTCATTTTGTCCGCCTTTTATCTCGAAAGTAAAGATACTTCCACCACCTTGTGGAAAATAGCGAAGATACAGTGCATGGTTGGGATGTGAAGGTAGGGAAGGGTGATTGACTTTTGCCACCATAGGGTGTGTTACAAGGTATTTTACTACTTTTAGGGCATTGGTCACATGACGCTCTACGCGCAGTGACAAGGTTTCAAGTCCCTGCAACAACAGGAAAGCATTGAAAGGTGAGATGGTTGCTCCCGTATCTCGGAGCAGGACAGCCCGAATGCGGGTGACAAATGCTGCTTCTTTTGCCACATCGGTAAAAATGTTTCCGTGATAGTTCGGGTCGGGAAGAGTCATTGTAGGAAAGCGGTTCGGATAGGCTTTCCAGTCGAAACGTCCGCTGTCTACAATGATTCCGCCCAGCGAAGTACCATGGCCACCGATAAACTTGGTAGCGGAGTGAACCACTATGTCTGCTCCATGCTCGATGGGACGGATAAGAAAAGGAGTACCAAAGGTATTATCTACAATCAAAGGTATTCCGTGACGGTGTGCTACTTCTGCCACAGCTTCTATGTGGGTAATATCCGAATGAGGATTGCCGAATGTTTCTGCATACACCGCTTTTGTTTCGGGACGAATGGCAGCTTCCAGCGCATGCAGGTCGTTGATGCGGACAATGGTATGTGTAATTCCCTGTTCAGCAAGCGTGTGTGTAATCAGGTTGTACGAGCCTCCATAGAGGTTATCGGCTGCTACCAAATGGTCGCCTGTATGTAAAATGTTCTGCAAGGCGTAAGTTACTGCTGCAGCTCCAGAGGCTACAGCCAAAGCTGCCACTCCTCCTTCAAGGGTAGCCATGCGTTCTTCCAATACTCGCTGGGTGTCGTTGGTGAGGCGTCCGTAGATATTTCCGGCATCGCGCAAAGCGAAGCGGTCTGCAGCATGTCGGCAATCGTGGAACACATACGAAGCGGTCTGGTAAATGGGAACGGCACGTGCACCAGTTGTGGGATCGGGCAATTCTTGTCCGGCATGCAATTGCAACGTTTCGAAATGAAGTTTAGTCTTGTCCATTGTTTTTTTATAAAGATTATTGACTGAAGAAACTGTTTTGAATTTCTTCTAAATATTTTCTGCAAAATAAGTAATTCTGGAAATAACAATCAATGTTTGTCCTTTATTTGGAAAATCTATCTATATTTGTATCCTAAAATAGAATAACTGCACAATGTAATATTCCAAAAGGGATATAAAACAGAATAGAATTCTTTTATGGAAACATTAGATAAAATAGATTTGCAGATTCTTCGTGTTTTGCAAGAAAATGCCCGGCTTACGACTAAAGAACTTGCCGCACGGGTCAGCCTGTCATCTACTCCAGTGTTCGAACGTCTGAAGCGGCTGGAAGCAAATGGATACATTAAGAAATATATGGCGATAGTAGATGCTGAAAAACTTCACCAGGGGTTTATTGTTTTTTGTAAAGTGAAGATGACTCGTCTTAACCGTGACATTGCCCAAGATTTCAGTCGCATTGTGCAAGGGATTCCAGAAGTGACCGAATGTTACAACATTTCCGGAAGCTATGATTATTTGCTAAAAATCCATGCCAAGGATATGAAACATTATCAAGCATTCATACTCAATGTCTTAGGTACTATTGAACATCTAAGTTCGCTGGAAAGTGTCTTTGTGATGGATGAGTTGAAACATACATACGGTATTCATTTTTAAAAATAGGGGAAAGGCTGTTTTTTAATGGAGAGTTGCAAAAATCCGTCATGAGTCAAAAAACGAAACCGTTTCTAAGAAACTCTAATTTTTACAAATGAATACTGCAAACAGTCAATACATCTCCCTAAAAATGAATAGAGACTTTATCGGAAAATGCAGTACTACTGCATTTTTATACGGTCAGTTTGGCAAATTGCGGACATTTAATGTGTATGCAAAATTAAGAAGCTGTTTTGAATTTCTCCAAAAAGTTTTTCTTGGCTTGATGTATCCGTTTTCGTGTGTGCTTTGGGCGATTTTTTGGTCCTTTCCGCTCCTGTTCTTCGT
>NZ_NFJA01000070.1:0-19566 GCF_002159615.1 Bacteroides sp. An279 | reverse complement strand
GGCAAACAACTTTGTAGAAAACATCTTTTCCACATGTATGGCACTGCATAATCTCAGAATTAAAATCAACCCTTGGAACTATCATAACTAATTTACATAAACTCTATTGTAAAAAGCTTTTTGGATTTTATTAATCGATTTGATGGTAAAGTTCCATATTTGGATCAAGGTGTCATAAATGGAGTAATACCTAATCATGGTATATTGCCACTTGCTTATAATGTTCAATCTCCTATTTATTTAATCCATAAATATGATGATTTATTGAAATTTTTCTCTATGAATACTTACTATTCTTTAGAAGAATTTCTTCAGGCAAGATCTAATCCAATTATATTGCATTACACTTCATTTTTTGCCGAGCGTCCTTGGTTTAGATTTTGTTTGCATCCTAAAAAAACTATATATAGAGATTTGTTACAAGAAACACCTTTTGCAAAAGCGTCTCTTCAAAGGAATCAATATGGATGGGGAAGGAAATTCAAAATGCTTCTGTTCAATTACTTACAGCCTATTTATCTTGCTCTGAAATTTAGTAAAGATAAAATGACCCGATTAAAGTCGCTTATAAAATGGTATTGAAATATATCTCTAATAGGAAAAAATATAAACTCTGCAACATCGCCATCTGGCTGTTCTTTTTCCTGCTAATTTTCGAGGGAGCTTTCCGTAAATGGTTCTTGCCTTCCCTGTCAGATATATTTTTGGTCATTCGCGACCCGTTGGCAATCTATTTGGTATGGATAGCTTGCAAACGGGGATTGTGGAAGAACCCGTTTGTGCGTATATCCTGGGGCATAGCATTTATTACCCTGATTACAACTCTTTTGTTCGGCCATCAGAATTTATTGGTAGCTCTTTATGGAGTCCGCATTTGGATATATTATATACCTCTCATTTTTGCCATTCCCTTGTTTATGAACTTGGATGACGTGATGTCAATGTGCAAATGCACCTTGTATATTACTATGGGAATGACCCTGCTGATGTTGTTGCAATATTTCACTCCCCAAACTTCTTTTTTTAATGTAGGGGTAGGTGGGGAAGGTAGCTCCGGATTTTCCGGTGTAGGTAACTATTTCCGTCCTTCCGGGACTTTCTCTTTCACGAATGGGATTGCATTGTATATGGTATGGGCAGGCTGCAGCTTTTTTGCCTGTTTTTTCTCTAACCGGAAGTGGGAAAAGCGTAAGTTTTGGGTTAGTCCATATATCTTATGGGCATCGTTTGTCTGTTGGGTAGTTGCTGTTCCCGTCTCTTTATCCCGTGCTGTGGTGGCAGAAGTGGTGATTATATTTTTGTGGGCTATGGGACTGGCTTTTCTGACAAAAAAATATAAGAAGAGTCTCTTTTATTTTATGGCTATTTTATTGGTGCTTTCTCCGTTGTTGTTAGCTAATCAACGCATACAGATAGCCGTTGATAATATGCAGGAACGTTTTGTAATGGCTGGAAAATCGGAAGGAAACTTTGTGACAGAGAGCATTGTCGAGCGAAAGATCGTGAGTATGTTCAGTGACCTGTTGAATAGCAATGAAGTGCCTTTCTTTTACGGGGAAGGCATTGGGATGAGTACCAATGTGGCAGCAGTGATGTTGACTGGGAAAAAACAATTTTTGACCAAAGAAGGAGGTTCAGACTCAATGGAAAATGGCTACCTGATGGGCTGCGTAATGTTTTTGTATAAATGGATTTTGCTGTTTTATATTTTCTACCGGTGTGTGAAAGTACGGACATGTACGCTACTTCCCTTACTATTTGCTGTATCTTTGTTTCTGATACGTCCAGGAACTGGGCAAACTCCTGCGGATGTTGGCTTTAGTGTTTGGGTAGCTGCCATGACATTGACATTGGCTGTAAAGTCTGAATATGAAATTATTCATACTCGTAAGTGATGGATATTGTATTTGCTACGAATAATGAATTTTGTCCTTATGCTGCCATAGCGATAACTTCGTTATTAGAGCATAATAAAGGAGAAATTTGGATTCATTTGTTTACAATTGATGTAGATGAATCTAATCTTCAACGGATAAGTCAGCTTGTCTCTTCCTATATTGATGCGAAATTGCTGATTTATCCGGTAAATGCAAGTTTATTGGATGGATTCCCTAATCCGGGTGTTTATTCTTGGGCTGCTTATTTAAGGTTATTGTCTGTATCGTTGTTGCCTCCTTTAGATAAAGTGTTGTATTTGGATGCGGATTTGATTGTAATGGGATCGTTGCAAGAACTGTGGAATATGGATATTTCGGGATACTCTTGTGCGGCTGTCTACGATACTATTCTTTCGTACTCCATCACTAAAGATTATATCGGGTATGATTATTATGCTGAAGGTTACGCCAACAGTGGGGTTTTATTAATAAATTTGGCTTATTGGAGAGCACATCATATTCAACAACAATTGATGGATTTTCTGAAAACGCACTTGGTAAAACTTCCGGATCAAGATGCCATCAATGCCGTTTTGCACGGAACTATCAAGTTTATTCATCCCCAATGGAATTGTCATACGGGTTATTTTGCGTTTCCTCCTTTGGTGCGGAGCGATCAGAAGAAATATATAAAGACTTTGTGGCGTAATGCACGGATTGTACATTTTACAGGTCCTGCCAAGCCGTGGTACCGAGAATGTGTGAATCCTTATAAAAAGGATTTTAGGAAATGTGCGCAGCTTGTACCTTGGAATGGAATTTGCGATTTGAAATTGCAATCCAATAGGAGAAAAAGTCTTTTGATCATTGCTTTGCGGCATTGTAAAAATGTCGTGGCGATGTTTTTTTCTATTTTTTATGGGGATTAGGATTTGAAGCGGTTGGTTTAATTAGGAATTTCTTAGGAAAATGGAACATATATTACTTTCTCATCCCACCGGAAACGCCAACGTCCGCGCTTGGACCGAAACTATTGACCAACATGGCTTGTTGGAAAGTTTCCACACCAGCATCGCCTGTTTCCGGGGCAGTCCGCTCTATCACATAAGTGTTGGTCCTTTGAAAGATTTCAGGCGCAGGGAATTTGACAAAAATCTTCAAGGAAAAACTTATACGTATCCTTGGAAGGAGTTGGGGCGTATGGTCTCCACGAAGTTAGGGTGGCAAGGCTTGACAAAACATGAGAGTGGAATGTTTTGTGTAGATGCGGTTTATCATTATGTAGATGTTTGTGCAGCCCGGTATATTCGGGACAAGCATGCACAGATGGATGCCGTATATGCTTATGAAGATGGGGCATTGCGGACTTTTCAGGAGGCCAAACGTTACGGAAAGACTTGTTTTTATGAATTGCCCATTGGCTATTGGCGTGCCATGCGGGAATTATTAGAAGAAGAACGGCAGAAAAATCCGGCATGGGCAATGACGTTGGGGGGCTTTCAGGATTCCGATACAAAATTGACGCGTAAGAATCAGGAACTGGCTTTGGCAGACAGAATATTTGTAGCAAGTAGTTTTACCAAACGAACATTGCAATGGTTTCCGGAAAGGTTGTCGGATGTCGTAGTGGTGCCCTATGGCTTTCCCCCTGTTAATCGGGAACGGATTTATCAACCATGGAAAGGCAGGAAAATAAAACTTTTGTTTGTGGGCGGATTGTCACAGCGAAAGGGTATATCTTATCTGTTTGAGGCGGTTGATGGTCTGGAGCAAGCCGTAGAACTGACAGTGGTAGGCAGTGGCGCGATAAATGCATGTCCGGCATTGCAGAAAGCATTGGCAAAAGTGCATTATATACCAAGCCTTCCTCATAGCGAAGTATTGAAGCTGATGGCAGAACATGATTTATTGCTTTTCCCTTCTTTGTTCGAGGGGTTCGGATTGGTGGTAACAGAGGCTATGTCTCAGGGTACACCGGTGGTTACTACAGACCGGACTTGTGGTCCGGATGTAATAACTCATGGCAAGGACGGGTGGATTTTTCCAGCAGGTACGTCAGAGCCTATAAAGGAATTGCTGGAAAAGTTGATTGCGCAGCCCGATATGTTGCAGCAGGTAGGAGAGGCAGCCAGACAAACGGCAACAGCCCGTCCGTGGAAACGGTATGGGGATGAGATGCTGTCCTGGATACTTTAAAGTATGATGGAATTCGTCTTTTTTCACCGTGCCACTTGTTGTGGCCATAGCATCACCCGTAGTTTTGCTCCGTTGATAGCGGAGTTGAAGAAGCGGTATCTGGTCAGGGAGTATAATGTCCCTTATGCAGGTGCTCATCCGCTCAATATACTCAGAAACATTCTCTTTGTCCGCAAACACCGGAGCAAGACCGGGGTTAACCACGTGACGGGTGACATTCATTATTGCATTTTAGGCTTGATGGGCGTACAATCCATACTGACTGTTCACGATGATTATGCCATCATCAAGGCACCTAATGTGTGGAATAGGATTTATAAATGGATTTTCTGGATTTATTTGCCTATAAAACTGGCTGACCGTACCGATTGTATCACAGAAGAGACCTATCGGAAAGTAAGACGCTATGTGCATTCACGGAAGATGGGTGTGTTCACTCCCCATGCCGTGGATGTAGGGTATCATTTCTTTCCTCATCAGTTGGACAAATCCTGTCCGCGTATTTTGCAGATTGGTACAGATCCGCAAAAAAATCTGGAAAGTACCATTCGGATGCTGGCTGGACAAAAATGTCATTTAAGAGTTGTTCGGGAGATGACCCCAGCCCAGCATAAGTTGGCAAGAGCATTGAACGTGAATTATTCCAATGTTTATAACTTGACAGATGAAGAAATGCTCCAGGAGTATGAAAAGGCCGATATAGTTGTTTTTCCTTCCATCTACGAAGGCTTTGGCATGCCTATTATGGAAGCGCAAGCCATTGGCCGTGCGGTGATAACCACTCGCAGGGCTCCTATGGATTGGGTGGCGGGCAAAGATGCCGCGTTGCTGGATAATCCTTTGGATATACAAGAATATCGCACGTTGTTTGAAAGACTGGTTCGAGATGATAACTATCGGGCGCAGGTTATTGTTGCCGGATTGGAAAACGTAAAACGGTTCCGTCCGGAAATGGTAGTGGAAAGATATATCAGCCGTATCTAATATTTTTGATATAAATTATCCTAGCGAAAATCATCTTGATTACAAGCTAATGTTAATATTCAAAACGAATTAGTTTAAGATACAGAAAAGTGTCCTTTCATAAGGGATGCCCTAAGTTAAGTGCTTATAAAAGTTGTAACAATATGTCCGCTGATTCTATTGTGCGTAAACCGGAGTTTGATATTCTGAAAGGCTTGTTGATTGTTACGGTTGTAATGGGACACACTTCTTTCAAAATTCCATTGATAGATGTGTATTGGTTTCATATGCCGGCTTTTTTCATGATAACAGGTTACCTTACCCGTACATTCTTAACTCCCGCAGATGTTGTCATCTCAATAAAAAAATCTTTAATGTTTACCAATTGCGAAGAATAGCAAAGTACATTTTCCCATACTTCGCATACTGCATTGTGTTTTATATCATTTTTCATCCTGAACCTATCCTTAAAAACATTGCGCGTGTGTTTTATGCCGGAAGTTTTAACATAACAGTTTATAGTTTCCCTTTTTGGTATATAAATGCGTTGTTTGTGGGTTCAATGGCTGTAGGTATGGCGCATTCGTGGAAGAGTAAATATAAGTATTTGGTACTTGTGGCGATATGGATTGTTTTGCACGTCGGTATTTTGAAGTTATTGCCCATTCCTTTGCCATGGGGAATTGACAATGCCTTAGGGGCAATTATATTTCTTGCGGCAGAACAATGTATTAGTGGAAAAGTGATAGCACACTATATGGTAGATTGTTTATCCGGTAAGGAGCCGTGTCAGCCATGGAAACGATGATTATTCTCCACTACATCCCTTCCCTCGACCGTTCTTCCGGCGGTACTACTGCCTATATGCAGCTTCTTGCGGCAGAATTAGGTAATTTAGTTGACCTGTATATTGTTACCCATCCTTCTCAGAATCCTGTGATGGTGGCGAATGCTCGCGTTTGTTTTATTAGTGCTTCCTTGTTTGGGGGAATGCAAAAGAAGTGGTGCCGGTTATTGAATGAGATACATCCGAACATTGTACATATTAATGGTTGTTGGATGCCTCAGTGTGCTTGTGTTCAGTGGTATGCGCAGCAAATGGGGTATCGAGTCGTATTATCACCGCATGGTATGTTAGAACCATGGATTATGGCTCGCCATTATTGGATACGGAAACTGCCTGCTCTTTGGCTGTACCAGAAAAGGGCGGTAGCGAAAGCCGATTGCCTGCACGCTACGGCAGAAAGCGAGAAGAAGAATCTGCTGAAGTTGGGGTGTAACCGGAATATTGAAGTCATTGCCAACGGCATTGATGTGGACAGCATTGCTATCAAACCGTTGTGGAAAAGAAACAGGCAGATTTTGTTCTTGTCGCGTATCCATGTAAAGAAAGGCATTGAGTTTCTTTTGGAAGCAGTTGCCGTACTGAAAGAGAGGCTGCAAAGCTATACTGTTTATATTGCAGGGGAAGGTGATACAGCTTATATAGACCAGTTGAGGGCTAAAGCGCAATCGTTGGGTATAGGGCAGTTGGTTAAGTTTTGCGGCGGAGTATATGGAGACGAGAAGTGGAGGCTGTTCCGGCAATCCGACGTGTTTGTGCTTCCTACTTATTCGGAAAACTTCGGCATCGTAGTGGCTGAGGCTTTGGCATGTGGAACACCGGTCGTAACAACCAAAGGGACTCCATGGGAAGAGTTGCAGACGTACCGTTGCGGTTGGTGGACAGAGATAGGCACGCAACCTCTTGTTGAAGCTTTGAACGTTTTCCTTTCGTTAGACGAACAGGAATTAGAAGCGATGGGGGAGAACGGGCGCAGGCTGGTAGAAGAAAAGTATTCGGTAAAGAACATGGCGGAAGCTATGGTCAGACTGTATGATAAAGTTTTGATGAAGCAATAGAAATAGGATGTAAGCACTTGTAAATTAATGATTAATAAGAATTTGCAAAAATGGATTCCTAACAGCTATGCAAAGATTTCCTTTTAAGGTACGTAAAGTCGTATTTCAGAAATTAGAAGAAATAGTAGACATAGTTTCGAACTTAAGCATGCATTTTGATGAACATAAGTGACTTGGCCGTTTCACATAAGTAACTCGGGCGTTTCACATAAGTAAGTCAGCCTTGTCACTTATGTTCGTTTGAGCGGACTGTTTTTTTTCTGATTTCAGCAGACTCTTTCTTCCTTTTCAGAGTTGCCATGCTATATGCTTGAACTGTTAAATTCCCAAGAATAGTGGGTGATTTACTTAATTGCCATAAGTAGCGTTAGTGAAGAATTTCGTAGTATCCACGCGGATAAGTTGGCGCATTCGGGCGTATGCTGAGATGTTTGCGGATGTTCAACTTAATTTAATCGTATATGAATTTGGCGAAACACACGCCCGGATATGTGGCTTTATCGGTAAAAGTTAAAAGAGCGATTTGGAATGTGGTTTGTTTTTGCCTGTTCCGTCCTTTCCCTACCAAAATATTTCGTCCGTGGCGTATCTTTTTGCTTAAATTGTTTGGGGCTAAGGTGGAATGGGATGCAGAAGTGTATGCTTCTGTCCGGCTTTGGGCACCGTGGAACTTGCAGATGGGACACCGGGCGTGCTTGGGACCTGACGTGATTTGCTATAATCAAGACACGGTGTTGCTGGAAGATGATGTTGTGGTGTCGCAATACAGCTATCTGTGTACGGCTTCGCATGATGTGGACATGCTGAATACGGCAGACGACTCATTGATTACCGCTCCTATATGGATAAGGGAAAAGGCATGGATAGGGTCGAAAGCTTTTATTGGTTTAGGGGTTTGTATAGGAAAAGCAGCCGTAGTAGGTGCAACGGCTTCGGTATATAAGAGTGTGGAGGATTATCTGGTAGTGGGAGGTAATCCGGCGAAAATCATTAAAAAAAGAATTATTAAGAATGAGTAATTCCATTGCCGCCATCATCCTCACAAAAAACGAGGAGAAGCATATTGGGCGTTGTATCCATTCGCTGGAAGGTGTTTGTGACGAAATTTTTGTGATTGATTCCTTCAGTACGGACAAGACTTGTGAAATAGCTGAAGAGTTAGGAGCAAAAGTATATCGGCATCCGTTTGAGAATCAAGCTAAACAATTTAATTGGGCTATCAATGTTTGTTCGATTTCTTCAGATTGGATTTGGCGGGTTGATGCGGATGAATATGTTGAAGAGACTTTAGCAAAAAAGGTTATAGAAAAAATCGATGCTCTTCCTGATGATATAAACGGTATTTATGTAAATAAGAAAATTGTTTTTATGGGAAGGCCGTTGCTGCATGGTGGTTGGTATCCTGCACAGCAGATAAAAATTATCCGTAAGGGATTTGGTGCAAGTGAGGATAAATGGATGGACGAACACTTGATTGTTTTTTCAGGTGATACCATATCGATTAATGGAGATCAAACGGATGATAATCTGAATGATTTGTCTTGGTGGACGCAAAAGCATAATGGTTATTCGGACAGGGAAGCTATTAATATGCTTCTTATGGAATATGGTTTGGATAATCAGGAGAAAGAGGTACAACCTAAGTTTTTGGGGACAGGAGCGGAACGCAAGCGTTGGCTGAAGCTGAAATATATCAAAGCTCCTCTGTTTGTACGTCCGTTTATTAATTTCTTTATCCGTTATATCCTGAAAGGCGGGTTCCGTGACGGGAAAGAAGGCTTTATCTGGCACATCTTGCAAGGTTTTTGGTACCGTATGTTGGTAGATGCCAAAATCTATGAACTGAAAAAACGTTTCGATTTCGATAAAGAGCGAATTAAGACTTATTTGATAGAGAATTATAAGCAATGTGCTAATAAATAATGTGCTAATAAACAATGTGCATTATCAACATTATCACATTGGCACATTGACACATTATCACATTAGCACATCAGCACATTTTTTTCAACTGTTATTTCATGGTGAAAATTTCTATTATCACTTCTTGTTTTAATCGGGAAGCGACTATCGGGCAGACAATCGAAAGCGTATTGTCTCAGGATTACGAGGACATTGAATACATCATTGTAGACGGTGCCAGTAAGGACAGGTCGCTGGAAATAATCAATTCGTATCAAGGGAAAATCACGAAGGTAATATCTGAACCCGATACAGGAATGTATGAAGGTATTAATAAAGGTATTCGTCTTGCAACGGGAGATGTGGTGGGGTTGTTGCATTCGGATGATTTTTTTTTCGATAATCATATTCTTTCAGATATAGCTGATGTGTTTTGCAAGACACAGGCAGATATGGTCTATGGGAATGGGCTGTATGTGGATGGAAAAGATACAAATCGTGTCATACGGAATTGGATAAGTGGAAATTACCGTTATTGGAAGGTCCGGATAGGTTGGCTTCCCTTACATTCTACAGTCTATATTAAACGTACAGTGATGGAACGGTTGGGACTGTATGATGAAAGTTATAAGATAGCATCTGATTCGGAATTGCTTTTAAGGTATTTGTATGAAGAACGGTTGCATGTAGAGTATCTAAACAAATATGTATTAAAAATGCGTGTGGGAGGGCTTTCGACCGATGCGGCACGCAGGATACAGATGTGGAAAGAAGACGTGAGGCTGTATAAAGAGCATGGTTTTTGGGGAGTACCTGAAAAGCTGATGAAGATGGGTTGGAAGATACCCCAGTTTATCGAAGCGAAACTGAAACGGAGTTTTACCAATGACTGACCTGAGAGAGGCTTTCTGTTTTTTCTTACGCAGGGGATTGGGCGACATGCCGCAAACGAGAGAGCCGGAGCATGTCCTGACACGTGAGGAATGGAATGAGTTGTTCCGTATGGCTTCTGTGCAGGCTGTATCGGGAGTTTTTATAGACGGGGTGGCATCTGTGTCTTTACGTCCCGACCGTGACTTGTGGGAGCAATGGATTGCCCACTTGTTTTACCTGGAACAGATAAACGAGCGTATTGCCTGCAGGGAAGAAAAATGGGTAGGAAGGCTTGCTGAGGCAGACATTCGGGTACAGGTGTTCAAAGGTTCTTCGGTGGCAGCATGGTATCCGTATCCGTTGCACAGAAGTTTTGGAGATATCGACCTGGTGGTAGAAGAGGGTTGGCAAAAACTGGAAGAATGGTTGCATGGGCAAGGTGTTCCGTTTCGGAATGAATGGGGCGACCTGGTGGTGCATGAAGAGGGATTGACTACTGTAGAGTTTCATCCGCATCGGGAATATCTTTATAATCCGGTGATGAATGTCCGTCTTCAGGACTGGCTGAAAGAAGGGAGCAGTAACGAGCTTTATTTGGTTTGCCTGATTGTGCACCTGCGGCGGCATTTCCTGACGTATGGGATTGGTTTGAAGCAGGTGTGTGATGTGACGATGATGTTGCGTCGTGCGCATTTGAATCAGTCTAAGCTGGCATATATGTTGGAGCGGTTACGTTTGAAGAGGTTCAGCAGGTTTTTGTTCGGATTTATAGATACTTATTTGGGAGGGGCGAATAGTTATCCTTTTGTTCCTCTGTTCAGCGATAAAGATTTTGCCTTGATGCGTGAGGTGATATTTCATGAAGGATGTTTATTGAAACAGGTTCAAGAGGAAAAGGGATCGAAAGAGCGTTTTCCTTTTGTACGGACAGGCAGGCATGCCTGGTTCTGGATGAGGCGGAGCCTGCGGCTGGGCGGCATGATGCCCGATGAGGTGTGTTGGTTCTTGCTGCATCAGGTTATGCGAAGGGTAGGCTTTTAGTTGACGAGTAGACAAGGTTTCTGAGCCTTGTTTCTTTGTCATCTTGTCAACTTGTTCCCTAAAAATAAGAATTATCAACCATTTAATATTTAAGTAAAATGAGAAAATTAGTAATGGGAATTGGAATGTTGCTATTGTTATTCGGTAGTAATGTTCAT
Source organism: Bacteroides sp. An279 (assembly GCF_002159615.1). Taxonomy (NCBI): domain Bacteria; kingdom Pseudomonadati; phylum Bacteroidota; class Bacteroidia; order Bacteroidales; family Bacteroidaceae; genus Bacteroides; species Bacteroides sp. An279. The sequence goes on along the minus strand of NZ_NFJA01000070.1, from coordinate 8,654 downwards.
GCACAAACAGTGGTAAGCGATACTTTGGTAAATGAGGAGATAATAGAGCCTCAACCTACGGATGATAGGTATCGTGTGGTAACTAACCGTTTTTGGGATAACTGGTTTGTCTTAGGAGATTTTGGCGGACATGCTTACACGGGTGATTATGTAAGTGTTGGAGATTTTTCGGGGACGCTGACGCCCGACTTCAATGTAGGTATTGGTAAATGGTTTACACCAGGTATCGGTGTGAAAGCACAATTCGGTTTGTCTAATTCGAAAGGCTACAGCAAGGAAGAAACGTACTTTACGTATGGGGATCCGTTGACTGCTGCAGATGGTACGCTTTACTGGAAATCGAAAATGAAATGGTGGGACATTAATATTAATGCCATGTTCAACCTTTCGCGTCTGATTAAGGGATATGAAGGAAAAGAATCGGATGAATTGATGAATCAGTTTATTGCTTCTGTCGGCATTGGTGCAGTGCATCATCGGGATATTCCGCAGCAACGTAATGAATGGAGTGGGCATTTCGAATTGCAATACAGCCGTTTCTTTGATAAAAAGAAACGGATTTCACTGGATGTGAAAGCACATGCCATTTTGTTTCAGACGAACTTTGACGGTATAGTCCTAAAGGAAAACAATGAAAACAGTAAATGGTGGGATGGAAACATTGGGTTAAGTGTCGGTGTGACTTATTACATTAAAAAACGTCATTGGGACAGATGTATTCCTTGTCAGAATCCAGTGTATATCAACAATACTTATCTGCCTGTCCCTGTACAAGACTGTCCAGAATACAGAACGTTGGAATTTTATGTATTTTTCCCGAACAATTATTCAGGACGTGATGATGCACCTATCGTAGCAGGTGCTCCTGTCAATGCTGTCGATTATCTGGCATCGGGTATCTTTACACAAAGAAAGTTCGTAGATGCAGACGCTGTAGACGGACGGCTGACTTCGGGTACATCTCTGACTTCATTGGCAACAGAGGATATACCGACTGAAAAAGCTTATCGGTGTATGTTGATAGATGGTGTTTCTCGTGGATATGAAATGTCTGAAAGTCCGATTTCATTGAGTATGGATCCTGCAAGTATGCGTACGTTCGAAGAAAAGATGGATTATTTTTATGCACCGATTTATGAAGGTGGAAAGACTTGGTATTATCGTGTCGATAAAGAGACTACGACACAAAGCCTATTGTCTGACGATAATTATCGTGAAAGTGCTTCGTATGGCTTGAATGCACATGCCGGACTGAATGTGATAAAAGAAAATATGAAGGTGGAAGATAGTCATACAGCTTTGTATAGTTTTGCTGACGTTTATGCTGCCATCGAAGGCAATGATGGTTATGTGGCACAGGCAGCTGATAGTGCAAGTGTGAAAGAATTGATTGAGGTACTGAAGAAAGGACGTATCTTGAATATACAGGCGGAAGGTTTGGCTACCAGTCAGGATAATTATATTGGTGAGAATGCTGAGAACGTTGGTTTGGAGCGTAACAAAACATTGGCATACAATCGTGCACATACTATAATCAAGTGGCTGAGAGGTAATGCGATGTTTGACAATGTGGCAAACAGTGCTTTCTCAATTAGTGCGTTGACCGACCCGATTGTAACAGTAAATGATAAGAGTACACGAGGTTTGAACGCAAAACTGAACCGCTGCGTAAAAGTACGGATTCATTGCGTGATTGATAAATAAGTAACAAGGTGACGAGGTGTTGAAGTGACAAGGTCCTGAATCGTTTGGCTAAAGGTTTTTTAAAGTCTTGTCACCTTGTCACCTCGTCATCTTGTCACCTTGTTACCTTCAAAAACGATTATGGCATCCATCCATCAGAAATATCAGGAAGCTATTCGGCTGTATGCCGAGACCGACTTGTCTGCGGTGCAGATAGCCAAAGCATGTAATGTGGAAGTAGCTGGCTTTCGGGCTTATCTGGGCAGGCATCATAGGGATTTATTGCTGAAGCGTTATGGCATGGAAGGCATGGAATGTTCGGTAAAGCTTCGTTCGAAACGTGGGCAACGGCCGGACGCTCATCTTAAATATAAGGAAGCAGTAGAAGCCTGTGATAACCTGTCGTATATCAGATTGAGTATTTCGGAAATAGCTCGCATGTTTGGTGTTACTGCTACGGGACTGGGCAATTTTCTGCGCCTGCATTATCCTGATGTGCTGGAACGGAGGGAAAAGGCAAAGTTACGACTGGGAATAGCTGATAATACCTGGCGTGGTGCGCGGCGCCAATGTGCGGAAGTCTATACGCAGGCAGTAGAGATGTATAAGACTACGGATATGACGATATCCGAAGTAGCAGAGTTTTGTGGTGTATCCATAGGCGGACTGAGCCAGCATCTGCGCTTCTATCATAAAGAGGTGATAGAAAAACGTTTTTCCGAACGTGAGCAGGCGAAGAAAGGTAAGAAAAAAATCGGACACATATCCGGGAATGGCCGGAAACACGTTCCTGATCCGGAAACAGTGGAAAGGTACCGGGAAGCTCTGGAACTGTACCGGAACACGAATCTCATTGTAAAGGATATTGTGCAGCGGGCGGGAGTTCCGTTGGAAGGCTTCCGTTATTACCTGCGTACATGGCACCGGGATTTGATGTTGGAACGAAGGGGAATGTCGGCTGCGGGAAAAGACCGGGATGATATTGATTTGAGTATTACCAAACGTTACCTGAAATCGACTTCTGCCAAATATGCCGATGCCATTGACAGTTTGAAAGCCAATCCCAGACAGGTGGCTAAGGTGGCTGCAGAGTTCGGGTTGCATCCGGAGACGTTTCGGATGTATCTGAAAGAACATGAGCCGGAACTGTCGAAGAGGTTAGGGATGATGAAGGCTGCAAACGGGAAAACAGTATCCAGGCAGGCTGCCGAGAAATATGCGGAAGCCGTGCGCCTGTATGAAACGACAGATGAGGAACTGAAGTCGATAGCCAAACGGTTGGGATTGGTATATAATAGTTTGGGAGGATATGTGAGACGTAATTGTCCGGAAGCCAAACAGCGGCATGAAGCGATTGTGGCAAAGAAAAAGACAGACTGATGAAGAAATATTTTGCAAATGAAAAAGAATTAATTGCAGATTACTTTGATGGGTTTAATACCAATCTTTCTTGGAGCCGACCATGGGGTACGGGATAACGTAGTTGTTGCTGGCAAGAATTGACTGCGTAAATCTTCGATGTCAAAAGCCATGATGATATAATGAATTCGATTGGTCTCTAACGTAATGCCAGGTATTTGTGCTTGGAACCACGAAGCACCTTCATCGCTTGAATAATCAGAAGATTTGTATTTGATGAATGCATATATACTGAAATCCGTAGCAGGAATTGAAGTATTGAGAGGGGATAATAAATAATTGGAAGCATCTGTTACATATCCGAACCCTTGATATAAACCGATGCCATTGTCTCCGGTTGTATATGAATATTGTACTCGCTCAAATGGTTGATAGGTTTGGTCATTGGTTGCATAGTATCCTCCTACATCATCGGATGCAACTTTATCGTTTAAAACATCGTATTGATGACAGAAGTTGGGACCTAAATAGAGCTTAATAGAAAAATCATCTGGGTTACATTTTAATTCAGTAGACCACTTTACTGAATCTATACTATTTTCTGTACTACCATCAGCTGTTACATGTGTAAACATAAAATAAACTCTGAATCCAGTGACGTGTCTTGTCATTGTTATGGTCGAAATATCTTGCTGCATTAAATCGATAAGTTCGTCTTTTGTATAGGTTTGGCTCTTAAGCAGTTCTTTGTTTATCTCATCGTTTTGTACGAATACATTGCTTCCACTGACGGGAGTTGCTCCACTGGTTTCGGCTTCCCAATAAGGGCCTTCAATTGTTGAGAAATAGACTTTATCATCTGCACTTAAAGTCATTTCTTTTTCTCCTGCACGTATAATGTATCCTCCTCCGTTTTCTTCATCTTTAACTTCTACTTGCATGTGGATACCTTGGCAACCATCGCAATGTTCTACATTTTCTAAAGGTATTCTTATTGACTGATGTGTATTATCTGTTTTTGCTGAATGTATGTAAATGTAATCGTATGGATATACATTGGTAAATTCTCCATTTTCAGTATCTAATCCCCTTGTCTCGCTTTTTACTCCCGGTTCGGCTGTTAGTGTGATATCTATGGAATATAATCCAGGTTTAACAGATTGTTGTACATCTGTTGTTTCTGTATCGTCTGTACATGACATCAGCCCTCCGCAAAATAGCAGAGATATTCCTATCAAAACGTTTTGAATTGTTTTCATGTTTACTCTCCTTTTTAATTAATTGCTCCCACTTCCATTCCACCTCTTCCATGTAATGCTATTGGCATCAGAACTTGAACGGTGGTCAATTCGGGTTGTTCCTCCAAATTGGTCATCTATCAATATGCATGGACTTGCATTATAAACGGTAGTGCTGCATACCGCCTCATTAAAATCCCATTCAACAACTTTTGCTGTTGGTTTAGTATATTCCTTTTTCATCGCTTTATAAATTTGGTTTTTTACTGGACAAAAGTAAAGATTATCTTGTATCGATGGTAAAAGCAGGGGTGACGGTTCGTCACGAAGAGGTGATAAAAAGTCACATGTCCTGATTTTAGATACGTCTGTCTCTCCAACAGGTTTTAACCGATGCCTTTTCGTGCTATCAATAGTGCCTGTACGATGCCTCGCAAAGCCAGATAGACGAGAAAGCCTATCCATAAGGCATGATTCTGGAGCGAGTCATGCAGGGTATAATAAATAAGGAAGAAGCTTGCTGATGCGGCAAACATTCCTTTCAGCATGATGGATGTAGCGGTGGCTCCGATGCAGATACCGTCGAGTAGGAAGGCAGAGAAACCGGCAAGTGGGATGGCAAGCACCCAATAAAAATAAGTGCCCGAAGCATCAATTACTGTCTGTTCGTTGGTGAGCAGGCCGAGGAATCCTTTTCCTCCGATGCCATACAGGAGGGTGAAAGCCAGCGAGAGCATAATACCCCAGCCGAAGAGGTGGCGGACGGTGCGGAGAAGTTCTGTACGGTTTCGTGCACCGATGTATTTTCCGGTCAAAGCTTCGCCAGCGTATGCAAATCCATCCATAATGTATGAGAACAGGGTGAAAAGCTGCATCAGCAGGGTATTGACTGCCAGTGTAACATCGCCATACGCAGCTCCTGTAGAGGTGAAGAATACGGTGACTGCTACCAGGCAAAGTGTGCGCAGGAAGATGTCACGGTTCACCTGGAAGAAGCGTGACATTGCTTTACGGGTGAAAACGGCTCCTTGTCTGACATATTTGCGCAGGGGACGGTAATACCGAAACCACAGCAGGTATGCCATAAAGAGTCCGGCGTATTGGGCAATGAGGGTTCCAAGTGCTACTCCTGCCACTTTCATATCGCAGGCAAACACGAAAAACAGGCTGGCGACAATGTTTACCACGTTTTGTGCGATGGCTATGAACATCGGGAAGCGGGAGTTCTGCATCCCGATAAACCATCCGGTGAACCCATACAGTCCCAACGTGGCTGGTGCTCCCCAAATACAGATATGAAAATAAAGTGATGCGAGTTCTCTAACTTCCGGGCTGGCATCAATCAGGTGGAAAGCGATGATGCGGATGGGATATTGCAATACCAATAAGGCAAGTGCCAATAAAAGGCTGATGCCTAACGAGCGGAGCAGGATGCGGGTCACTTCAGGAAGATCGTGTGCACCGTACGATTGTGCCGTGAGTCCGCTTGTTCCCATGCGCAGGAAACCGAATATCCAGTAAATCATATTAAACAGCATGCCGCCTATGGCTATGGCACCGATGTAGGAGGCCGAGCCTAAATGGCCGACAATGGTGACATCTACCAGTCCCAGCAGGGGAACGGTGATGTTCGAGACAATGGAAGGAAGGGCAATATGCAGTATGCGTTGGCTTGTGAATGATATATTGAGTGACATGTGTTATCTTATAAAGGTGGTTTACAATTCGAATGAAACTTCTTTGAACAGGTATTTCCGGAGGGTGCCTTTTTCGTCTTCCAAGACCAGCCTTCCCGAAGGTTCTATATCGTGTATGCGGGCAATGAAGCGACCTTTACCATCACGGTAAGGATGGAAACCTGTTTTGCGGTACAGCATCTGTTTGTATTGTTGGGCAATTTCATCAGTGCATCCCGCTTCCAGCAGACCGTAATACCAGCTTGTACGTTCCATTACTTGTTCCAGGATTGTAGCCGGATTATAAAGTAGACCTGTGATTTGCGTAAGCGAAACGGGGTTGGGAGCATTGCTTACAAACCGTTTTTGGTTCAGGTTGATGCCTGTACCTGATATGGAGCGGCTGACGTATGCACCGTCCCAGTCGTTCTCGATGAGGGTACCGCATAGTTTCCGGTCTCTCCAATAGATATCGTTGGGCCATTTGATGGAGATACTGTCGGTATGTGCCGAAAGTGCATCGGCAAGTGCCAGTGCCGTGACTTGTGAGAGAAGAAACTGCTGTTCGGCTTTCAGAGAACTGGGATATACCACGAAGCTGAATAGCAAATTGGCTCCCGGTTCAGATTCCCATGTATTGCCACGTTGTCCGCGTCCTGCTGTCTGGTATGCGCTGTACACGCAGGTCAGGTTGGCTTGAGGCTCGTGGTCGCATAAGGCGGCAAGATAGGAGTTGGTCGAAGTAGTTTCTTGCAGATATATAGGTTTAGGATATTTCATAAAGTAATCAGAATTAAATGATATTATCTTTTGAGGAGTTAAGAAGCTATTTTGAATTTCTCCAAAAAGTTTTTCTTGGCCTGATGTATCCGTTTTCGTGCGTGCTTTGGGCGATTTTTTGGTCCTTTTCGCTCCTGTTCTTTGTCAGATATCCCACTATCTTCCCATAGTAAAGACGCAAGATTTTGCGTCTCTACAAAAACTCATCCCCAATCATCGCACGATAAATTCAAAACAGCTTCTAAGAAGTTCCATGCCGGCTCATTTATTTATATGAATGTCCGCATTTCACCAATAAGGAGTTAGAAGCCAATACATTTACTAATGGAAATCCTAACAGAACTATTGTCTTTTAACTCCTGTGAGCGAAGCGGGCATAACTCCTTTTAACTCCTTTTCATACCATTGACATTTTGCGGATATTCAAATAAACAAAATACGAACATCTACTCATTATTATATATATTAAAGGTGTTACCAAATGGGCGGCAGGAATGCATTTTCGATATGCTCAATGTGGAAGGGAGGCTTTTCGCCTATTACCGTTATTACATCGAAACGTGCCGGGAGGTCGAGTTCGAACTTCTTGATGTATGAGTCTGCCAGTGAGACCAGCGTGCGTATTTTCCGGTCGTTTACCGCATCTTCGGCGTGTCCGTAGGTCTCGTTCCTTCGGGTCTTTACTTCCACAAAGACCAGCTGTCCGTCTTTTGTCGCTATAATGTCCAGTTCGTTTCTTCCCCGTCGCCAGTTGCGGTGGAGGATGCAGTATCCTTTTTCGGTCAGGTAGCGCACCGCTTCGTCCTCACCTTCCTTGCCCAGGTCGTTATGTTCTGCCATATTTGTACGTTTTTTGTGTGCAAAGTTACGTAATCTTGTTGTATTTTCTTTGCTTTTCTAATTTTAATCTTGGTCTGCTTTGCAGAAGAGAAAAAAGTGAACTAATTTTGCACTCAAGATGATGAACAATGGAAAAAAACGGAAGAAAGTGCCGGCGTCGGTTCCTCCGCGTAGGCAACGGATGGTGTGTCTGCTCAGCGAAGAGGAGGCACAGATTATTGAGCGCTACCTGAAACACTATCAGATAACCAATAAGGCACGGTGGTTCAGGGAAACGGTCTTGACGTTTATTCATCAGAAAATGGAAGAGGATTACCCTACTTTATTCAAAGAACACGATATGCGGAGGTAACGGGATATGGCAGATGATACGTTTTATATGAAACAGGCGTTGGCTGAGGCAGAGAAAGCATCGGCAAGGGGAGAAGTGCCTGTAGGTGCGGTGGTAGTATGCCAAGGCCGTATCATTGCCCGTGCACATAACTTGACCGAAACCTTGAACGATGTGACGGCACATGCCGAGATGCAGGCCATTACGGCTGCGGCAAATGCATTGGGAGCCAAGTACCTGAATGATTGTGCGCTTTATGTAACGGTAGAACCGTGTGTGATGTGTGCTGGAGCCATAGCGTGGGCACAATTGGGCAAGCTGGTGTTCGGCACCGAAGACGAGAAGCGCGGGTATATGCGTTACGCACCTGCGGCATTACATCCGAAGACCGAGGTGGTTCAGGGTATCTTGAAAGACGAGTGCGCCGGTTTGATGAAGGGGTTTTTCCGGAGACGCCGGTGAAGGTCGTTACTGGTTATAGCTCCTTTTATTAAAGAACCATACTACCCTTATGATTCTTTTTTATTTTACAGATAGTCTGGTGTAAGATTAATAATGGACTTATATGCGTGTGAAATTTTCAAATCACAGAGGCAGAAAATGCACATTTTAAAATACCGTTTAAAGTATAGAGGGAGTTAGAAGCTGTTTTGAATTTCTCCAAAAAGTTTTTCTTGGCTTGATGTATCCGTTTTCGTGTGTGCTTTGGGCGATTTTTTGGTCCTTTCCGCTCCTGTTCTTCGTCAG
>NZ_NFJA01000007.1:0-70210 GCF_002159615.1 Bacteroides sp. An279 | reverse complement strand
AAAATAGGAACCGCCGTATGCCGAACGGCACGTACGGTGGTGTGAGAGGTCGGTAAACATGAAAATAGGAGATAAACACCTATGATTAGTGTTTACCTCCTACTCGATTGGACATAGAGGCACAGAGACGCTGAGAAATAAATAGAGACGAAGTTCTGGATGTATTAATATGTAGTAGAGGCGTCACAATGTGACGTTTTTACTGGAATAGATTAAATCGTACCTCGTAAATCGAATAATAGTAAATAAATAATGGATTTATTTGGCAGACTCAGATAAAAGCATTATATTTGTCATACAAAAATGGAGCCGTACTTGCAGAATCGGGAAACTCATCAAATAATATGAAATACCGAGACTACGCTTCATCCTCCAATGGCGGGCCACGCCTTCGGGTAGCATTTATGCCGGTGGATTACAAAGGAGGTGGGCACTCAAATCCTGTCTATCGGAGTTTCGTCACGCCTCGGGTACGGCTCTTCTTTTTTAGGAAAACGAAGAATCTTGTTAGTCACTGTAAACAAACAGGCAAGGTTCTTCGTTTTTTTGTTTATATCATGCCGCTCGCTGTATGGATTGTGTGGCATTTCGCAAGAAGTATAATTGTCAATTATTAATTGTTATGTTGCTTTATTTTTCAGGAACGGGCAATTCCCGTTGGGTTGCAAACTTATTAGGAAAGTTATTGGATGAACGTGTTTATGCTCTGTTGGATATATGGGGTGACGAACTGTTATTGGATTTAGAGGAAGAGGAGGCATTAGGATTTGTTTTTCCTGTGTATGCATGGGGACCTCCCGCACTGGTAAGTGGTTTCCTTTCGAAGGTGCGCGCCAATAAAATTCCTTCTTATGTGTATTTTGTCTGTACTTGTGGCGATGATACGGGTAAGACTGCCGATATTTTCGCACGTGCCGTGCAGGAGAAAGGTTGGACCAGCCCTGCTGGTTTTTCGGTGATTATGCCTGAAACGTATGTCTGTTTGCCGGGATTTGACGTAGACCCTAAAGATAAAGAACAGAAGAAACTTCGTGAGGCAGTGGGCAGGATAGAAGATATAGCCCGCTATGTTGCCGCGCGTGCGGATAAGGTAGATTGTAAGGAAGGCAGGTTTCCATGGATCAAGTCTTATTTGATTCGTCCTTTGTTCAATCGGTTCATGACTTCTGCCAAAAGTTTTCATGTGACAGATGCTTGCATATCATGTGGAAAATGTGTTACAGCCTGCCCCTTACACAATGTTCGGTTAGAAAAAAAACATCCGGTGTGGGGACAGAATTGTGCGATGTGTCTTTCCTGTTATCACCATTGTCCCAAGCATGCCATCGAGTACGGCCGTATGACAAAACATAAAGGGCAGTTTACATTGGAAAGGTAAGTGTAAATTCACTGCCTTTGTCAGGTTCCGAAGTAACGGCTATCTGGCCCCGATGTAATACGATGATTTGTTTGCACAATGCCAGCCCGATGCCAGAACCTCCCGGTTTGGTGGTAAAGAAAGGGACGAAGATGCGTTCTGTTACTTCGGGAAGCATACCTTCTCCATTGTCGGAAATGATGAACTTCCATTTTTCATCGTCTATGTGTGCATATATGTTGATGTGTGCTGACGGGTTGTCGCAGCAAGCCTCCTGCGCATTTTTGATAAGGTTGATGAATACTTGTTCCATTTGTCCGCGGTCGGCTTTCCAAGGTGTTTCGCAATCAGGGCAATGGAATGTGATGCGCGTGTCGGCAAACAGTTGTTTCAAGTCTTCAAAGAAATCATTTACCCGGATATTGTTTTTTACCGGCGGAGCGATTTTGGTCAGTTTTCGGTAGTTTTCTACAAATTCCAGTAAACCTTTACTTCTTCGTTGGATAATTTGCAGTCCTTGTTGCATCAGGGTGTCTGTCGAGGTGGGTGAGTATGTCTGGCAGCGTTCGTTCAAGGTGTCAGCCAGTGAGATTATGGGAGTGATGGAGTTCATGATTTCATGGGTCAATACCCGGATAAGTTTTTGCCAGGCTTCCATTTCGGTATGTTCCAGTGCTGTATGTATATTCTTCAGGCTTACCAGCCAGTAGGCTTTTCCTTTCAGTTGGATGTGAGTGGCAGATACCGAAAGCTCTGTCGGTACAACAGAATGGGGCAGTTGGACCACGGCTTGTCTGCTACGGATAGCCGAAAGTATTTCTTGGGGTAGTTTGTTACGGTTGCCCAACAGTTGCTGTGCCGGTTTATTCATCCATTCAATTCTTCCGTCCGAATGGCAGACAATGACCGCTGTATCTACCTGGTTCAACAGATTTTCGTAGTACAGATGTTTGGTCTCTTCTTCGTTCAGGTGTGTGCGGATATTCTTAAGGGCGGTCGACATATCGGTTGCCAGTTGTTGCATCGTAGGATTGTTGAACGGTGCACACATCAGTTGAGACAAGTCATTGTTTTTCATACATTCTACAATCCGTTGCATCATGCGGATTTGTCGGTTTTGTGTTCGGTAGAGACTGATGCATATACCGGTGAGCAGAACTATACAGGCTGTGGCGCAGAACCACAGGTGCTGTGTTACAGCAAATGCGCCAGCTATGGCAAATAGGGTAATGCTGCCTACGTGTACGGCTAAAGAATAAGTATAGTTTTTCATAATCCGAGTTTTTCCAGTTTCCGGTAAAGGGTGAAGCGGGTAATGCCCAACAGTTCTGCCGCACGGCTCATATTTCCGCAGCTGGTTTTCAATGCTTGTTCGATGGCTTTGCGCTCCAGCTTTTCCAGATTCAGTTCCTGTATGTTTTCGTTATCGTTTCCTGCCGTAGTATGTGGAAAGAAGAAGTCATTGGGGCGTAACAGGTTGTTTTCGCTGAGGATGACAGCCCGTTCCAGTGTATGTTGCAGTTCGCGTACATTGCCGGGCCAATTGTATTTCAATAACTTGTTCTTGGCTTCCCGGGTCAGTCCCTTGGCTTCTTTGTGATATTTCCGGTTGTATTTGGTCAGGAAGTGTTCTGCCAGCAGCAGGATGTCTTCGCCTCTTTCCCGCAAGGGAGGGATGCGCAGCTCGATGGTGTTGATGCGGTAAAGCAGGTCTTGGCGGAAACTGCCTTCTGTTACCCTTTTGTGCAGGTCGGCATTGGTGGCGCAAATCAACCGTACATCTATCTGAATGGGTTCGATGGCACCCAGCCGTGTGATGCGTTTCTTTTCGATGGCGGTCAACAGCCGTGCCTGCATGGGGAGTGACAGATTTCCGATTTCGTCCAAAAAGAGTGTGCCTCCCGAAGCTATCTCCATCCGCCCGGGTTTAGATTTCCGTGCATCGGTAAATGCACCTTTTTCGTAACCGAAGAGTTCGCTTTCGAACAGTTGTTCGGGGATGCTTCCTAAGTCAATAGTGACGAATGCTGCCTCTTGCCGGGGGGAAAAGTGTTTCAGCATTCGTGCTACCAGGTCTTTGCCCGTACCGTTTTCACCCAATATCAGGATGTTGGCATCGGTATCCGAGAGCTTGAAAATGGTTTCTTTTACCTTTTGCATGGCTGGTGAATTTCCGATTAGTTCCGGCAAATCATCATTTCCTTTCAGGGCAAGCACCTGTTCTTGCAACCTGCCTACTTCTTTGCGTGACTGGCTGAGTTTGAGAGCGGAAGAAAGCGTGGCAAGCAGCTTTTCCTTTTCCCATGGCTTTGAAATGAAATCGGTGGCTCCTGCCTTGATGGCTCTTACTGCTTTGTCGGTATCGGCATAGGCTGTCATAAAGACTACCACCGCTTGCGGGTCTATGCGCAAAATCTGTTCCAGGCAGTCGAATCCTTCTTGTCCGCTGATGGCATCGCGGCGGAAGTTCATATCCAGCAAGATAACATCCGGTTGGAAAGTGGCCATGAAATGCCCGATGCGTGCTGGCTGGGTGGTTACCTTTATTTTTTCTGTATAAGGTTCCAGGAGCAGGTTCAGTGCGAACAGCACGTCTTCGTTGTCATCGATAATCAGTATTTTACCTTTGGGTTCCATAGTCTTTAGTTTGCTTCTCTGCAAAGATACGCATTTTCAGCTTGTGCTGTATGTGCGCTTTCGCACAAAATATGTGTGCTTCCGCACAGGGTTTGCCGAGGTGATGATTGGTAAATTTGTTGATAGATAGATGCTTATGTTTGTGGCATGGATTTTGATTGTTATTTTCAGAATCATTTTGTGCAGTAATATGAAACGATTGATAGGAATATTTTGCTTGTTGGTTATGGGATGGACAGGAGCAGAAGCCGAGCGTTTAAGTCTGGACGATGCTATCCGGATGGCGCAGGCACATTCGCCGGAAGCGCAGGCGGCACAGCATACTTATCGTGCTGCCTATTGGAGCTACCGTTCTTTCCGTGCCAATTATTTGCCGGAAGTCAGTCTTACTTCTACACCTTACCTCAACCGCCAAATCAACCGTGTGACCCAACCTGATGGTACGGAACAGTTTCTTCGGCAAAATCAGTTGAGCACAGATGTAAGCCTGTCGGTCAGTCAGAATATATGGTTTACGGGAGGTAATTTGTTTTTGCAGACGTCGGCACAGCGTATGGATGAATTCGGTGACCATACCGAAGCATACAATACTCAGCCTGTCACGATTGGTTATCAGCAGTCGCTTTTCGGATACAATTCACTGAAGTGGGACCGTCGTATCGAACCGGTACGTTTCCGTGAAGCCAGAAAGTCGTACGCCGAAACACTGGAGCTGATAGCTTTGAGGGCTTGCGAATTGTTTTTCGACCTTGCCACGGCACAGGCCAATCTGGATATCGCCCGTGCCAATTATGCTTCGGCAGACACACTTTACCGTTATGCACGCGGACGGTATAATATAGGTAATATTACCGAAAACGAGATGTTACAGCTGGAAGTGAACAAGTTGACCGAAGAGACTAATATGATGCAGGCTAGTATTGAAGTGGAAGATGCGATGTTGACTTTTCGCTCTTTTTTAGGTATCCGGGAAGACGAGCCGATAGAAGTATTCCCGGCAGATAGCGTGACGGCTTTCGAAGTACCACTTGACCAAGCCTTGGAAAAAGCTTTTGCCCATAGTCCCGACATCGAAATGTATCAGCGGCTGAAGTTGGAAAGCCGTAGCCGGTTGGCTTCTGCCCGTGCCAACCGCGGATTGAAAGCCGACCTGTATGTGCAATTCGGGCTTTCGCAGACAGCAGATAATTTGCGGGCGTCTTATCGTAATCCACTTGACCAGCAATATGTCAGTCTGTCGGTAGTGATTCCTATTCTTGACTGGGGACGTGGCAAAGGTCAGGTACGGGTAGCGAAATCGAATATCGAGCTGGTTGATACGCAAGTAGAGCAGGGATTGACCGATTTTGAACTGAACGTGCGGAAAATGGTGAGGCAGTTCAACCTGCAGGCGCGGCAGGTACAAGTGGCGGCACGTACCGATGAAACGGCACGCAGGCGTTACGAAGTGGCTCTTCGCTTGTATCTGATGGGAAAGTCTACCATCCTCGACCTGAATGCAGCGACCACCGAAAAAGATACGGCACGCCGCAATCACATTGAGGCATTGAAAACCTATTGGACGCTTTATTATGGTTTGCGCAGCATGACGCAATACGATTTCGAACGCAATTGTCCGCTTGCGGAGAATTTGCCGGAAATATAGGAAATCTGTGGTGAGACCCCAACTGTTCATTATTAACTATTAACTGAAGACATGGATATAAAATTAGAGAAAAAGCCCTGGTACGTGCGTTATCGCTATCGCATAGCGGCAGGGGCGGTGCTGGTTGCCGGACTTGTTTACGTGGCTGCGCTTGCTTCCGGACCGCAGAAGTTGCGTATAGATACCGAATCGGTGCAACTGGCGGAAGTGAAGAACGATGATTTTATGGAATATGTGGATGTGGAAGGAGTGGTGCACCCCATATTGACATTGATGGTCAACGTGCGCGAGAGTGGGAATGTGGAGCGCATAGTGGCGGAAGAAGGAAGCCTGATGAAGCAGGGCGACACCATCCTGACCTTGACCAATCCCGACTTGATGCGCGACTTGGAAGACCAGCGGGACGAGTGGGAGAAGCAACGCATCTCTTACGAGGAAAAGGCGATAGAAATGGAGCAGAAGACATTGACACTGAAGCAACAGGCATTGGAGGCGGAATACGAACTGAACAAAATCCGCAAGAGTTTCGCCTTGGAAGAGGAAGAATATAAGATGGGCATCCGCAGCAAGGCGCAGCTGGAAGTGTCCGCCGATGAATATCGTTATAAAACAGAGTCTACACGGCTGAAATTGCAAAGCCTGCAAAGCGATTCGGCGATGACGGTTATCCGCAAGGAACTGCTCCGCAACGACCGTGAGCGGGAGCGGAAGAAATGGGAGCGTTCGTTACAGCGGAGGGATAACCTTGTAGTATGTGCGCCTGCCGATGGGCAGTTGAGTTTTGTGAAGGTCACGCCCGGACAGCAGGTGAGTTCGGGTGAGAATATCGCCGAAGTGAAGGTAATGGATCAGTTCAAGATACGCACGGCATTAAGCGAGTATTACATCGACCGTGTCACCACCGGTCTGCCCGCTTCGGTCACTTATCAAGGTAAACGTTATCCGCTCCGGGTAACCAAGGTGGTGCCCGAGGTGAAAGAGCGTACCTTCGATGTGGATTTGGTGTTTACCGGGGAGATGCCCGACAATGTGCGCCTTGGGAAGAGCTACCGGGTGCAAATCGAGCTGGGGCAACCCGAAAAGGCAATCGTGATTCCGCGTGGCAATTTCTACCAGCAGACGGGAGGCAACTGGATATTCAAGCTGAACGCCGACCGCACCAAGGCGGTGAAGGTGCCCATCACCATCAGTAGGCAGAATCCTCGCCAATATGAAATAACTGAAGGTTTGCAGCCCGGAGATTGGGTTATTACCACAGGATATGATAACTTTGGCGATGCGGAAGAATTAATACTGAGATGATGGTTTCACCACAGATAACACAGATTAAAAAATTAATTATTCATCATGAACTATACAGATAATAATTTATCTAATCTGTGTAATCTGTGGTGAAAAAAACAAACGAAATAGCTTATGACAACACTTTATTATTTGAAAATGTCGGTACGCTTTTTGACGCGTGCCCGTTCGTACACGATAATTAACTTGCTGGGGCTGGCGTTCAGCCTGGCTTGCAGCATCATCTTGCTGCGCTACATCCACCGCGAACTTACGGTGGACGCTAATTGTATTCATCCGGAGACGGTGGTGCTGCCGCTGGCAGACGTTTATAGCAATTGGTGTCCCAGTGCCAGAATGTATATGGACTCGGTTTATCTTGCCGACGAACAGGTGACAGAGCGTTGTCTGATTGTTCCCAATGAGCGTACACATATTGTGTATGAGAACCGCACTTACAATGCCGATATATTGGCAGTAGATTCTACTTTCTTCCGTTTCTTCGCTTATCCGGTAGTGATGGGAACTACTACGATGCAAGGCAATCAGGGGGCTGTCCTTACCCGCAAGTTTGCAGAACAACTGTTCGGACGGGAGAATCCTCTTGGGAAAGTGCTGGTTTATGATGACATATCTGTAGTCGTGCAAGGAGTGGTGGATAGCCCTTCCAATAAAACTGTTTGGCGATTCGATGTGTTGGTTTCCAGTGGTTTGCAGGATTGGAACCGGATGAATATTGAAATGGTCCGTGTATTGCCTGGCATTGATTTGGATGCAATAAACAAAGTGAGTGGTGTTTATCGCGATACGAAATATTCCGGTCCTATGCGTTACCGGTTTATTCCTTGGAAACAGTTTTATTTCGACCCTTCCATTATTGCGGAAAAATCATTGATGAACCACGGCGACAGGTCTTACTTGCTGATTTTATCAGGAGTGATAGTCTTGTTGTTGGCGGTAGGCATCCTGAATTTTATCAACCTCTATATGGTGATGCTGATGAAGCGTTCACGCGAATATGGCATCAAGAAGGTGTTGGGACTGGGGCGTTCTTCACTATTTGTGGAAATCTGGCTGGAAAACTTCGTGCTGGTCTTTGCCTCGCTCTTCGTGGCATGGGTGCTGATAGAGGTTACGGCGGTTCCGGTAGAGCGTTTGTTGGGCGAGCAGATTGGTTATACACCGTTCGACGGCTGGTTGTCGTTAGGCATTCTGATAGTCTTGCCTTTGCTCACTTCGGTTTATCCTTACATCAAGTATGGTTATCGTTCGCCTGTTATTTCCATGCGCAATGTGTTAGTACGTTATTCCGTAGCTTCACGTGCGGTGTTGCTGGGTGTCCAGTATGTCTTTACGGTGGTACTTGTGGTCTTGTCGGTTTATTTCAGCCGTCATTTCGATTTCCTTATCAATACGCCTCCGGGGTTCCGTACGGAAAGGATATTAGAAGCTGATTTGCAGAAAGAAAACTGGAATAATAGATATACGGACGAGCAGAGGAAAACACGTAACGAACGTATCGAAAGGATTCGGAAAGCATTGGACGAATGTCCGTATATTGATTCGTGGATATGCAGTTCGTTTGATGAAATCACTTCCGAATTTCAAGTGAACTTTTTCAATGAGAAGGATAAGAAGGTATCGGTGAAGGCATTGTTTGTTCCTGCCGCTTTTTTTAATTTTTACGGATTGAAGGTACTTGATGGCACTTTGCCGGATGAGATACATGACGTAACTCATAGCGAGATAGCATTGAACGAGGAAGCTATGAAAATATTTGGTTATGCCGATAGGGAAGAAGCGTTTATCAGGGCTGAGTCTCCTATATGGATGTTTTTTGGAGCTGATGGTAGTGTAAAAAAGGGTGGATTGGAATTGATGCCCGTCGTAGCGGTAATAGCCGATTGTTATTTCGGTAAGTTGACCGGTGGCGTACAGCCCATTGTTTATATCATAAGTGGAGGATACGAAAGTGGTAAGCTTTCCATCGCCGTGCAGCCGGGCAAGGAAAGAGAGCTGCTTGCCTACCTGCGCCGCACGGTGAAGGAAATTTATGGGACTGAAGAGTTCGACCATGCCTGGCTGGCGGATGTGGTGGAAGAGCAGTATGCCCACGACCGCAAGATAGCTACGGTCTATTCGGTATTCGCCTTTATCGCCATCGTGGTGTCGTGCATGGGGCTGTTCGGTATTTCGCTTTTTGATATCCGCAGGCGATATCGAGAAATTGCCATCCGCAAGGTGAACGGTGCAACTCTGCGTGACCTTTATTGGCTGCTGGGTGGCAGATACTTGAAAGTTTTGCTGGTATCGTTTGTTGTAGCTGTTCCATTAGCTTGGGTGATACTCTACAAATATACCGAAGATTTTGTATTGAAGGCTCCACTAAGTCCGTGGATATTCATCGTTGCCTTGCTGTTGGTTGCAGTGATTTCTTTGGGCACACTTTGGTGGCAGGTGAACAAGGCAGCCCGCATCAATCCGGCGGATGTGATGAAGGCGGAATAAAATAAGCATTTATTAAAAACAAGAATATGATTAAGACAGTAAATTTACAGAAGGTTTTCCGCACTGAAGAGGTGGAGACCTGGGCTTTGAACAATGTAAGCATTGAAGTAAAAGAAGGCGAGTTTGTAGCCATTATGGGTCCTTCGGGATGCGGCAAGTCTACGTTGCTGAACATCTTGGGGTTGCTCGACAATCCTACGGGAGGTGAGTATTACTTGAACGGGAAGGAAGTGTCGAAGTACACCGAAGCGCAGCGCACGTCCATTCGCAAGGGAATCATCGGTTTTGTATTTCAGAGTTTCAACTTGATAGATGAACTGAATGTGTACGAGAACATCGAATTGCCTTTGCTTTACATGGGTGTTCCGGCTTCCGAACGTAAGCGGAAGGTGGAGGAAGCTATGGAAAGGATGGCGATAGCCCACCGTTCGAAACATTTCCCGCAACAGCTTTCAGGAGGGCAGCAGCAGCGTGTGGCGATAGCCCGTGCGGTAGTTTCCAATCCGAAGATGATACTTGCCGACGAGCCGACCGGTAACCTGGATTCGAAGAACGGAAAGGAAGTGATGAGCCTGTTGACCGACTTGAACAAGGAAGGCACCACCATCGTGATGGTGACCCACTCGCAACACGATGCCGGTTATGCCGGACGTATTATCCGTCTGTTCGACGGGCAGGTGGTAACGGAAGTGGCGTTATGATGGTATATGTTGGTTAAAAACGCAGATTAACGCAGATTTTCGCAGAATTTGAATATGGGTGAAAGTTTGTGTTAATCTGCAGGAATTTGAGCTCAATTGATTAGTTGATTCTTATGTCTTATTATCAGTTATTGCGGTTGATTGTACGAGGCTGGTGGCGCAACAAGTTGTTTACTGTGGTAGCATGGGGCAGTTTGGTCATTGGCATCTTGTGCGTTTCTTTGTTGGGAGCTTTTGTATTGCATGAGTATCGTGCCGATAAAGTGATTCCTGACGGAGAACGTATCTTACGCCTGACTCAACAGGTGCCAATGGGAGAGCAGGCAGCGACTACTTTTATATATGGACCGGATGTGCCGCAAATCGTGTCTGCTTTTCCCGAAATAGAAACTTCTACCCGTGTGTCGAAACGTAGTAAAGTTTCGGTTGTATATCGGGATGAGACGTTTTCAATAGAACGGTTTATGCTGGCAGATTCAACGTTTCTTGACTTCTTTCCTTTGGAGGCGGTGCAAGGCAGTTGGCAAGAAGTACAAGTACAACCGGATGCGGTTGCTTTGGAAGAAAAGACGGCGTTGCGGATATTTGGCTCATCGGATTGCTTGGGAGAATCCCTTGCCATGACTGTTGACGGAGATGTTCGTCCGATGGTTGTGAAGGTGGTGTTCCGCAATCCGGCGCAGGCTTTATTGTCTGTAGGTGCTTTGAGTCTGTCGGCAGGTTCTGATGACGGAGAAGCTTGTTTCATCAAGTTGCGTGAAGGGACAGACTTGGATAAATTTCGGCAGAAGTTTGCGGAAACTCTTCTTCCTACGGTATTGGGTAAAGGTCATTTGGATACACGAACTTTACACGAGTCTTATTTTGATACCAGTGTGCAGGACCTTGTTTTGCGGCATCGTTCGCTTGTCATTCTGGTTATTGGAGGAGTCGTGGCATTGCTTGTATTGTTAGTCGCTTGTTTCAATTACCTCAATTTAGGGCTTACCCGTTTGTTGGACCGGATGCGTATGTTGCATATTGAGGTTTTTGCCGGTGCGTCGCGGAAAGACATTTATCGCCAGTTGTTTTTAGATACGTGCCTGATGATTGGGCTGGCGTTCATTTGTTCTTTTTTGCTGATGAATGACCTGTTGCCTTTGTTCAACCGGTTGATGGATGTCGAGTTGACGATGGGGTACATACTGTCTTATCAAGTATTGCCTTGGTTGTTGTTGGGAGGTATTGTCCTTGCGGGGATTCCTGCCTTTTTCATCAGCCGGAAGTTGCAGTCGCTTACCGAAAGCGAGTATCGTTGGTTCTATCAGGGTAAGATAAGACGTTTGCTGGTGTCTTGCTTTCAGGGAGGACAGTTTGTCGTGACCTTGGTTTTATTCAGTGTGTTTTTGATTATTCATAGCCAGTTGGAACTGATAAAGAAAGACAACCTGCGGTTTGAGGGAGTAATTGATGTGTATGTAGAAAAGGATTGGGGACCTCCTGTTTCTGCGTGGATGGAAGAAGCAAGGCATTGGCAAGGAGTAAAGGAGGTGACCTTGTCCGAAACAGGGCTTTTTGAAGAATCAATGGCCATTATCGGAAAATCGGGAAATCCGGAAGACATTGTTTGGATAGATATGGTTTCGTGCCGGAAAGACTTTTTGGACTTTTATCGGCTGGAACTGATAGACTCGGAACAGACCGCTCGTTTGCTTCCTGCTACCGCCTATCCCGTTGTGGTGAACGAAACATTTGTGAAGAAGTTTGTTCCTGATGGCATCAATCCGATTGGTGAACAGGTGTCCAAATACCTTCCCGATGAACCGTTGTTCGATAACCGGACTATCGTAGGGGTAGTGCGTGATTTCAGGAAAAGGTCGTTATCCGAATCGGTTTGGCCGTTGTTTATCAGCCTGAACGATGTATCGTCTGCCGATGTGCAAACACTTTCGGTAAGGGTAGAGGAGGGCAGGAAAGCGGAAGTCTTGAAACAGTTGAGACGGAAATGGGAAGAGGTTTATCCCGACCGGACGTTTGTATATCAGGATATAGGAGGTATATTGGAAGAAGCCAATCGGGATGTCGTGATGTTGACGGATATCCTGTCTTTGTATGCGGCAATCAGTTTGTTGCTGACTTTTTCTGGTTTGTTCAGTTTGGTGCGTTATACCGTCCGTCTGCGTCAACGTGAAATAGCCTTGCGGAAGATACATGGAGCTTCTTTGGGACAAATACAATGGATATTATCTTGCTCGTATGTAGCGGGGGTGGCAATTGCCTTCCTGATAGCCGTGCCTTTGGTGTATGCTTGCATGCTACCGTGGCTGGAGCATTTCCGTTATTATGTTCCCATCTCCATTTCACATTTCGTGATGCCGCTGGCAATTACGGCTGGAATCACCTTCCTTACCGTGTGGCTAATCGGTTATAAGGTTGCGAAAATGAATCCTGCTGAAGTCATCAAGCGGGAATAACCGATTTTATGCGTATATTTGTTACATTATTCAATAAAAACAGCTTATGAAAAACAGTACATTTGTTGCATCGGCTTTATCAGCCTTGATGCTGGCGGCTTGCCAGACAGGACCTAAAGTCGTAGAGAACCCACTGATTGAGAGTGCCAACAGCATGACACTTGATATCGCGAAAGTAGAACTGACCGACACCGCTACGGTGTTGCATGTGGATGCGTATTTCCGGCCGCATTATTGGATTCGCATCGATTCGAAAACTTATCTGCGGGCAGAAGGTAAAAACTATGCTTTGACTGATGCACAAGGTATTACACCCGATTCGCTCTTCTGGATGCCTGAGTCGGGAGAGGCTTCGTTTGTACTTTCTTTCCAGCCGTTGCCCAAACGGACAAAGTCTTTCGACTTCATCGAATCGGATTGTGCCGACTGCTTTAAGCTGTTTGGCATAGACCTGACCGGGAAGAAGAGTTATGATACTCCTGAAGGCATTCCTGCCGAAGCTTTGCAGATAGACGGGAATGCAACCATGCCTGCACCTGTCTTTAAGAGTGGGGAAACGACGGTTGAAGTCCATTTGCTTCATCACCGGAAAGAACTGGGAAAGGAACAGGCTATGTATGTCAACACTTTGACAGGCGGGCAAGAGGAATATACGGCAGCCATTGATTCGGTAACCGGAGTAGTGACATTCAAATTTAGCCAATATGGTCTGGCTGAGGCTTTGTTCCCGATGGCTGGTTCGGTATTGCTTGCTCCCGGCGAACATGTCACGGTGTATATAGACCAGCGGTTCAGTGGCCAACGTATCGTTGCCAGTCGAAAAGGTTCGGAAATACAGTCGTTCCGGACATTGTATGCAGATGGTACGTATGCCAATCTTAATAACCTGGTTAATAGCCGGACGGATTGGCCCGCATGGTCAATGAATCTGTATAGCGGCAAGTTTGGGGATTACAAGATGAGTGCGGAAGCGTATGAAACGTATGTGGTAAATCGGTATAAGGAGTTGTCGGATAGCATTGCGTCGGATAGCCTGCCATCTTTGATGAAAGAATGGATGCTGTTGTCCTTGAAAGGCGAAGCAGTTGTGGCTATGATGGATGGAGACCGGGGACGTGAGTTCAATTACCGCTACTTGCATAACGACTGGGACAGGCGGAATCCCGTGAAAGGAATCGACCCGATGAAGCCTGAAAGCATCTTAGGGCTTACCAAGTTATTCGATATAAACGACCCGCAACTGTTAATGGGGGCACGAAGCTCTGATTATATCGGTAGTGTGGCGTATGCGGATGAAGCTTGGATAAAAGCTGCCGGCATTCAGACCGGACTGGTACCTTCGTTACGGAAGTTTATTCCGCTTGTCGGGAAAGCACAGGCTGGGACGTTGACCGAAGCCGATATGAAAGTATTCGGTGCGGAAGACAATCCGTTTTATGCGGATGCATTGAGAGCGATGCAGCAAGAGACGTTAGCCCAATTAGAAGCTGTAAAGGATAAGGCGGTTGTTGAGCGGACTCCCGATGTACCGGTTGAGAAGTTGTTCGATGCCATTGTATCTCCCTATAAGGGCAAGGTGGTGTTGGTAGATTTTTGGAATACGTGGTGCGGTCCCTGCCGTGCGGCTATCAAGGCTACCGAGCCGCTGAAAGATACGGAACTGAAGAATGATAATCTGGTTTGGATTTACATTGCCAATGAGACATCGCCCATTGTTAAATACAAGACCATGATTCCTGATATCAAAGGCAAGCATTTCCGCCTGAACGATAAGCAGTGGGAGTATCTCGCCAAAAAGTTCAAGATAGACGGCATTCCTTCGTACGTATTGGTGGATAAAGACGGATCGTACCGTTTACGTAACGATTTGCGCGACCACGATTTGTTGTGCAAGACATTGGCAGAGAAAAGCCAGTCTGAATAATAAATCGGTGTAAAGAGTTGTATCTGGCGGAAAATGATGTAAAGGGAGTTCCGCAAAGTACCGGTAGATACTTGTTAAGAAACGAATATATACTTCATTTGCCGATGAAGTATATATTCGTTTGCAGTTTCAGTATATATGAAACTGCTTTCGGAGATATCTTCGTTTTTCAATCCTGCTTACTGGCAGCATGCAGCATTGTCACTTATTTTCTGTGCAATCTGTGGTGAAAGCAAAATGCCATTAGAAAGCAATGCCTTCGGGCACGATGCTTTCAATGCGGTTCTCCACTTCGTCGGGCACTTTGGAAAAGAAATCCAGTCCGGTTTCTTCTTCTACCTGGTCTACCTTGACCATATAGTTTTTCAGATTCTGGTGATGTGCTTTGTTTTCGAACAGGAAGCCCATGGCAATGGGGTTTTTCCGGTTGTAGATGAGCACGACTTTAAAGAAACGGTCGGGTACAGCCACCTGGTGCTTTCCGATTCGTTTGGGTGAAGAAGTGTCGTAGATGGGACCGCAGGCGATGTATACGGTGCCGTATTTCTTTGCCCATTTGCGGCAACTCTCTTCCAGGTCGCCCCAGTCATCGCGGTTTAGTTTGCGGTTTTGCGGGCAGATGTTGCTCATGTAGAACGATTCTTTCATTGCCTGTTTGCTCCATTTCATGTCGGCTGCCGGGGCCATGTGTCCGCGGTCGTAGCCCGAATGGGTGTAGTCGGAGGTCTCCACGCGAGGTTCAGGCAGACTGGGGTCGGGCAGGAACTGATTGGTGCGTCCTTCTTCTCCCGTCGTTTCCTGGCGCGTAAGTTCCCATGCCACCCAGTTGGGGGTTTTATAATGATGGTTGTAAGACACGGTATATCCGGTATGGGTGATGATGGTTTCGTCTCGCTGGCGGATGGTTTTCGGTATCTCCAGTTGTAAGGAGTATCTGCCATCTGGCGCTTTGGCATTTGTGTTTTCAGTGACACTTGCTTTATCCGTCAGTGTTCTGATTGTTTCGGAGCTGAATATTTTTCCATCGTTCTGGTAGAGGTAAAGAGCTCCGATAATGATTGCTGCCAGCAGGATAAAGCCTTTCAGTCCTCCTCCTGCTTGTTTTTTACGTTTTTTTGCCATATTACAGAAGTTTGAAACGCATCCGGAAGATGCCGTCTTTATAGTCGTGGCTGATGATTTTGAACATACCTATTTCGGATGTGTTGGCTACGTGCAGTCCGATGCAAAGGCATTCATCGTAATCGCCCACTTTCACAATGCGTACGGTGTCCGAAGCTCCTTCGGGCAGGCGTTTCAGGTCGAATCGTTCCTTGGCTTCTTGCTGGGTGATGAATTCGGTAGTGATGGGCAGGTGCCGGGCTATGACTTCGTTTACGGTTGTTTCGATGTGGGTTATTTCTTCATCGGTCGGGGCTTGTGGCAGGGCAAAGTCGAGTTTGCTTTTCTTGCGTTCAATGTGTGCCGATACGGCTCGGCCGCATCCGAAGAGGTTGACCATGGTACGGTTTACGATGTGTTCGCACGTGTGCATGGGCGGATATTCCGTCTTGTTGTGTTCGTTCAGTTGAGGTTGTTCCATAATTCTTTTTTTGCGTGGTGTATTTTTTGGGTGCATCATGACACACAGATTACCCGGATAGCATAAAAAATGTCAGTCTGCGTTATCTGTGTGTCATTAAAATGCACAAATAAATTATAATTACTTGTTCATGTTGCTGTTGGTCAATGTCTTGCCTTCGTATTCACCGGTCAGTGCATTGAGGAAAGCTTCTATTTTTTGTGCTTCTTCGGGCGATAGTTCTTGTCCTACCTGGTATTTTGCCATCATGGTAATTGCCTGGTTAAGTGTTTCTACACTTCCGTCGTGGTAATACGGATAGGTCAGTGCCACGTTGCGCAAGGTTGGTGTCTTGAAGCGGTATCGGTCTCGTTCTACCTTGGTTTGTGCCCATCGTCCGTTGTCTCCATCTGTCAGTCCCGACTTTTGGGTCAGTTCCCGGTCTTCAAAGTAGTTGGCGCGTTGTCCCATCAGTTCATAACTCAGCCCACCCATGCTGGCACCGGCATGGCATGTGGCGCAGCTATATTGCTTGAACAGGTTATAGCCTGCTATCTGTTCGTCGGTCATGGCAGACTTTTCACCTTTCAGATAGCGGTCGAAAGCCGAATTGGGTGTTACCAGCGTTTTTTCGAATTCGCTGATGGCGTCAGTGATGGTGGCTTGGCTCAGCCCTTCGGGATAAACCTTTATGAAGTCTTTTACGAACGCTTTGTCTTCGGAAAGTCGTGCTACGATTTCATCGAATGACTGGCATCCCATTTCTACGGGGTTCAAGGGAGGTCCTCCGGCTTGTTCTGCCAATGTCTCAGCACGTCCGTCCCAGAACTGTGCGAAATTGAAGCAGGCATTATATACCGTCGGGGCATTTACTCCGCCCAGCTGTCCTTTGATACCTTCCGAGTAGCGTTTGTTGTCTACTCCGGCGGTGTTCAGGCCGTGACAGGTAGCACACGAAACGGTTCCATCGGCAGAGAGCCGTGTGTCGTGATAGAGCAGTTTGCCTAAAGCTGCCTTTTGCGGATGATAAGCGATGCTGTCGGGCAGAGGACGTACGGGTTCGTTGACAAATTCGGGTGCTGCCAGCGGGTTGTGGAAATACCTGGCACGGATGCTTTTGATAGCTGCCAGCATCCGGTCGCGCTTTTCAGGGGTGATGGACGAGCCCCAATGTACGAGGTAATACTCTTTCATCGGCATGGAACCGTCGATGATGCATTGCTCTACTTTGTTGAGGTCTACTTCATTGGGTACCGATTCGTCTTTCATGGTGCGCATGAAAGGCAGGATGTCGAATGTGGCATAACCTTCTTGCACATGCTTGTTTATCATTCCTTTGATGACAGGGAAGTGGGCATAGAAAGGCAAATCCGGTGCCATTGAATGGCAGGAGGCGCATCCGCCGTCTGTCAACACTTGGACCACTTGCTCGTTTGCCGTTAAACTGGCAGACGGAGCATTGTTTACAGCTCGGTAGATGACGGCGAGCAGGGCTATTACCGCCACCACGGTTAAAACAATGATTGAACTTTTTTTCATGTCGTTTTTTTATGTTATTGAGTTTTTATATTTATGGGTTGTTTCCTATAGGGTAACTATTTTGTTATTCACGGGACACAGCTGGCAATCTGTTATGCTTTTGTCAAGTATATACGTGCATACTGTTTTGTGCCGAGGGCAGGTAGTTGACACCATACCAACACATCTGCATGCACAGGAAGCCGGTTGCCAATAACAGGACGTTCCACTTCTGGTGCCGGGGCTTGCCATAGAGACGGAGGTGAAGGTAAAGCAGATAGATGCTCCATGTGACGGCGGCCCATGTTTCTTTCGGGTCCCAACTCCAGAAATATCCCCATGCTTCTTTTGCCCATAGGGCACCGCTTAGCATGCCGAAGGTCAAGAAGGCCAGCCCGATACATGTCAGACGGTCGATGGTGGGTTGATAGCGGCCGGTATGTTTTATCACACCTGCCAGGGCAAGCAGGAAGGCACAGCCGAACACGGCATAGGCAAAGATGTAGACTGTTACGTGGGGCACGAACCAGTAACTTTGCAAGGCAGGCATCAGTGAGCGGTCGTGCTGTTCGGGGTTCATCAGATTCATGATGACGAATACAAGGGTGAGTAGGGTGGAAAGGGGAAGTATCCACCTGTAGTGCCAACGTCGGTAGGTAAGCAAGCCGCATAGCATCAGGAAGAAAGAATACCACAATCGGGTTTCTCCTTGGGTACGGAGCGGCGGACGTTGCAACGAAATCCAAAAGCAAATAATGAAGGCTGCATAGATACACAGTCCGGTACAGGTCAAGGCGAAAGCTTTCTTGCTGAATTCCGTGCTACGGAATGCCGCGAAGGCACCTCCCACCCATAGCAGTGTTGCACTAAGGGCAAATCCGATAAATTCGTCCCATGTCAGCATGTTTCATCACCTCCTTTCTTTGGCAGGGCAGGTATCCCTTGTGTAAATAAGAGTACGCAACCAGCTATCAGCATCCAGATTCCTGTCCATAAAGCATACTTCCAAGGCTCTTTCACCAGTTGCAACACGCAATAATGTGGTTGTTCGTTTGCCGGTACGTGTTCGTAATCTGTCAGGTAAAGATTGTCCGTCCACGAAAGTGTGTAAGGGTGATTTACTTTCAAGGTAGCACTTTTGTCTCCTATGATTACTTGGGCATTGTAGCTTTGTGGGGTTCCATCGGGATGATAGGCTATATCGAATGTCTGCAACTGCATGGAATCTTTCAGCAAAATGCTTTTTCCGTGTCTGTCGAATGCTTGCCGGGTCGGTTGGTCTTTGGTGACCAGTATCCTCCATTCATGTGTGTCGGCACTTCCCGCCATTCCACCTCCTAATGCAAGTAGCAGTCCGATGTGGGTCAAGGCAAAGCGCAGCTTGTGTGCCCGTTTTCTGCACATGCCCCGGTAAATGACGATGAGCAGGTGGGCAAGTAAGGCAATGAGGGTGAATACCGTCCACCATGAATCGGGGGTCAGTAACGTACCGAGGCCCATCAGCAGGCATGAAACAAAGGTTATCCCCAATAACAAGAATGTGGTGGCAGGTGCTGATAAAACCAGATAGCCAGCCGACTGAGGTTTTTCTTTGTGAAGAATCCACAGGCTTGTCACCCCCAATAGCAGAAGGGCGGCATTTACAGGGAAGGCGAAGAATGCTATCTGGCATTTACCGAATGTCAGCTGGCAACCGAGTGCCACGGCGAAGTATGTACCCCAATATCGATATAACGTCGCTTTTTTCATAAATCCGTCTGGCTTTATTTGTTCCGATGCAAAAGTACATATTAATGTAATAGGTTCTTTCTTTGCCGATGATTTATTTTAACGGATATCTGCCAATATCCCATGTAGGGGCGTATGCGATATGCCCTCTACCATGTGTCATATACAAAATGCTCAATTAGTACCGCAGGAAGCATAGACAGTTTCTTAGAATCTGTCGTTTAAGGTATATTTTGAAGTATTTTTCTAGTTGAAGAAAAAATTTTTTGCCGAAAATTTGTTGTGAAAGAAAAAAAGACTTACCTTTGCACCGCAATCAGGAAAATAACGGTTGCAAGACCAAGTTGGTGCCATAGCTCAGTTGGTAGAGCAAAGGACTGAAAATCCTTGTGTCACTGGTTCGATTCCCGTTGGCACCACATGATAATTGGAGAGTTACAGGTGATGTAACTCTTTTTTTTATGCTCTTTTTGAGGCTGAGTGACCCCCTTAAACAGGAAATTAAATCAAATAAAAAGCTCCCTATCATTATCCGTATTCTGAATAATGATAGGGAGTTTTTTATTGTGCGATGAAGGTTGTTGCAGATGGAATGTTCTTAGAAGCTGTTTTGAATTTCTCCAAAAAGTTTTTCTTGGCTTGATGTATCTGTTTTCGTGTGTGCTTTGGGCGATTTTTTGGTCCTTTCCGCTCCTGTTCTTCGTCAGATAGCCCGCTATCTTCCTCATCACAGAAGCGAAAATGCCTCAAAAACTCATCCCAAATCATCGCACGATAAATTCAAAACAGCTTCTTATGACGGATCAGTCTGAAGAACCAATACTGAAGAATCTGCTTGTTTTTATATTATTCATCGACATATATGGATTCTTTACCAAATGTTCACGCGTTTTTCCGGAGCTACGTAAAGTGGATCGTTCGGAGTGATGTTGAAAGCATCATACCAAGCCTGGATATGAGGCAGGGCACCGTTTACACGCCATTCGCCCAACGAGTGAGGATCGCTCTTGGTATATACACGAATCTGTTCGTCGCGGATGTTTCCTGCCCATAACGTAGCATAGGCAATGAAGAAACGTTGTGCAGGTGTAAAGCCGTTTTTATCTTCCAATGGGGCATCTTTTGTGGCGTTTTGGAATGCCAGGTATGCGATGTTCAAACCTCCGTGGTCGGCAAGGTTTTCACCCAAGGTGAGCTGGCCGTTTCCGTGTAATCCCGGAAGTACTTCGATGTTGTTGAAGAAGTCCACCATTACTTGTGCACGTTCTTTGAAGCGGTCGGCATCTCCTGCTGCCCACCAGTCTTTCAGATTGCCTTCCTTGTCGAACTGACGTCCTTGATCATCGAATCCGTGAGTCATTTCGTGTCCGATTACTACGCCGATAGCACCGTAGTTGGCAGCATCATCGGCTTCCATGTTAAAGAATGGTGGTTGAAGGATTGCTGCCGGGAAGCAGATTTCGTTAGTAGAGGGATTGTAGTAAGCATTGACAGTTTGCGGTGTCATCAGCCATTCATCGCGGTCGACTGGTTTTCCCAAACGGGATATCATGTCGTTGAAGCCCCAGGCAGCAGCACGGCATACGTTTGCCCAATACGAGTCTTTCTGGATTTCAAGTGCTGAATAGTCTTTCCACTTGTCGGGATAACCCACTTTCACGCGGAAAGCATCCAGTTTTTCATGGGCACGCATTTTGGTGCTGTCGCTCATCCATTCTTGTGCATCGATGCGCTGTCCCAGTGCTGTTTGCAGGTTTTTTACGAGGTTGACCATACGTTCCTTGGCTGCAGCGGGGAAATATTTTTCGACATACATTTCGCCTACCAGTTCACCCAATAAACCATCGACGCTATTAACGGCACGTTTCCAGCGTGGTTGATTGGCTTGTCGTCCGGACATCACTTTACCATAGAAGTCGAAGCGTGCAGTCACGAAATCATCACTCAATGTGGGAGCTGCAGCGTCAAGCAGGTTGTATTCCAAGTATGAAATGCTTTTGGAGAGCGGCAGGGTATTGATGAGCTTCGCTACTTCCTGAATGGGTTCTATTTGTTCTACGTTCAGTTCGGCAGGTGCTTCGATACCCAAAGCTTTCATAAAGGCATCCCAGTCAATGCCGGAAATCTGCTTCTTGAGTTCGGCATATGTCATTTTGTGGTAATTGGCTTCGGGGTCACGCAGTTCGGTTGCACTTTTCGATACTTTGGCAATGGCAGTTTCTATTTCCATTACGTCTGCCACCTTCTGTTGTGCATCGGTTTCAGTAAATCCGGCAAGGGTGAAAAGTTTTGCAATGTATTTTTTATATTGCTCGCGGATGTTTTGGGTGATGCTGTCATTGTCGAGGTAATATTCTTTTTCGCCCAAGTTGATGCCGCCTTGTCCCATCTGGAAGATGTTCAGCACACTGTTTTTGGGATCGGCATAAACGTAGTAGCTGAAGAAAGTGCCTATACCTGCTGTACGTCGCATCTCGACTGCCATCGGGATGACCTGGCTTTTGTCAGTAAGTGCGGCTATTTTTTCAAGCATAGGTTTCACTGGTTCGCATCCTTGCTTGTTCAGTGTCACACTGTCCATTGCCATATTATAAAGGTCACCGATTTTCTGTGCGGCGGTTCCAGGTTCGTTTTGTTTGGCTGCAAGTTCTTCAATCAGCCCGCGCAGCTGCTTCTGATTGTTTTCTGCCAGTTGGTCGAATGTGCCGTAGCGTGAATATTCAGCGGTTAGCGGGTGTGCGTCATTCCATCCTCCGCAGGCATAACGGAAGAAATCGGTACCGGCGGATACGGTAGTGTCCATATTCGCCAAATCAATGCCCGAAGTGTTCGTGGCATTCTTTTGTCCGGTGCAGCCGGCCATTGCCAGTGTGGCAAAAGCGGCTACTGCTACATAATGTTTTGTTTTCATATTGCTATTTTGTTTAAAAACTTAGTTTTGTCTTTATCATTACGAGTAAAAGAATTATGGGGGTGTTTTCCCTGTCAAGTGTAGGTTGAGAATTTATTTCAGTTCTTCCAGTTCAAGTGAAATGGTTTCCCATTCGGTCTCCGCTGCGGCTATCTGCTCTTTCAGTTTCTGATGTTCCTGGTAGAGTGACATGTCGGCTGCACCTTCGGGTGTTGCCATACGGTTTTCGAGTGCCGACACCTGCTGTTCCATTTTTTCGATAGATGTTTCCAGTTCTGCTACCTGTTTTTCCAGCTTGCGTATCTTGCGTGTTTGTTCTCGTTGGGCTTCGTAAGAAAGTTTGCCTTCACTGGGAGGGTCTTTTTCTTCCTTTTTCTTTACACCTTCGGCTGTAGATGCGGAGAGATGAAGTTCATTCAGATTTTCTATTTTTTTCTTCTGTAAGAAATCGTATATGCCGCCGATGTGTTCTTTCACCAGTCCTCCGCCGAATTCGTAGACTTTGGTCACCAGTCCGTCGAGAAACTCACGGTCGTGCGAAACGACTATCACAGTGCCGTCGAATTCGCGTATGGCTTCTTTGAGTACATCTTTCGAGCGCATATCAAGGTGGTTGGTAGGTTCGTCGAGAATAAGCAGGTTGACCGGTTCGAGCAAGAGGCGTATCATTGCCAACCGGCTTCTTTCTCCTCCCGAAAGCACTTTTACTTTTTTGTCGGAAGCTTCGCCTCCGAACATAAATGCGCCCAGGATATCGCGTATCTTCAGGCGTATGTCTCCTTTTGCCACGCGGTCGATGGTATCGAATACGGTCAGGTTCTCGTCAAGTAGTTGTGCCTGGTTTTGGGCAAAATAGCCGATTTGCACGTTGTGTCCGATGGTGAGTTTTCCTTCATAGGGTATTTCGTCCATGATGCACTTGACGAGTGTGGATTTTCCTTCGCCGTTCTTGCCCACGAATGCTATTTTTTCACCTCGATGGATGGTAAGGTTCACATCGTGGAATACCACATGGGAACCGTACGCTTTCTTCAGGTTTTCGCATATCACGGGATAATTGCCCGAGCGGATGGCGGGTGGGAACTTGAGGTGTAAGGATGAGTTGTCTTCTTCGTCCACTTCGACAGGTACGATTTTTTCGAGTTGCTTGATGCGGCTCTGCACCTGTACAGCCTTAGTCGCCTTATAACGGAAACGTTCAATGAAGTCTTCAGTGTCTTTTATTTCTTTCTGTTGGTTTTCGTAGGCACGGAGTTGCTGTTCACGTCGTTCTTTGCGGAGGACAACGAACTGGTCGTAAGGTACCCGATAATCATAGATATGTCCGCACGATATTTCGATAGTGCGATTGGTGACATTGTTGATGAAAGCCCGGTCATGGCTGACCAGTACTACGGCTCCCGGTTCCATTTTCAAGAATCCTTCCAGCCACTGAATGCTCTCGATGTCAAGATGATTGGTAGGCTCGTCAAGCAGAAGCACGTCTGGATGGCGCAAAAGCAGTTTGGCAAGCTCGATGCGCATACGCCATCCTCCGCTGAACTCACTGGTAGGACGGTCGAAATCAGAACGGGCAAAGCCCAAGCCCACCAAGGTGCGTTCCAGCTCAGCCTGGTAATTATTGCCTCCCATCATTTGAAAACGTTCGTTTTCGTGTGTAAAACGGTCTATCAGTCCGTGATAGTCTGGCGAGTCATAATCGGTACGGTCTGAAAGTTCCTGGTTCATCTGTTCCAGGTGTTTTTTCATTTCGAAGATATGTTCGAATGCCATTTCTGCTTCGGCACGTACCGTACGTGTATCGCTCAGCACCATAACCTGGGGCAGATAACCGATGGTAACTCCGCGCTGTACCGCTACTGTGCCTTCGGTGGGACGTTGCATGCCGGCAAGTATTTTCAATAAGGTAGACTTGCCTGCACCGTTCTTGCCTACTAGGGCAATGCGGTCTTTCTTGTTGATAACAAACGATACATCTTTGAACAATGGAGTTACTCCGAATTCCACTTTCAAACCTTCTATAGAAATCATATAAATGCCTAGTCCTTTAGTTCTTGAGTTTGTAAGTCCTTAAGTCTTTTCGTTTTGCAAGCTAAACTTAAAACTTCAAAAACTTAAGAACTTACAAATTCATCTACTCATTATTCAGTATAGCGTTCGATGGTCTGTTCGCGGTCGGGACCTACTGATACGATTTTGATGGGAGTACCCAACTGGTCTTCAAGGAAGGAGATGTAGGCGTTGAATTCTTCGGGGAATTCGTCTTCACTAGTCATCTTGGTCATATCGGTCTGCCAGCCGGGCATTTCTACATATACCGGCTCTACACCTTCGGTGATATCGTAGGGGAAATAGTCGATTTCTTCTCCGTTCACTTTGTATGCTACACAAGCTTTCACGATGGGGAAGGCATCGAGTACATCACTCTTCATCAGGATAAGCTGGGTGACTCCGTTGACCATAATGGCATAACGCAATGCTACGAGGTCGACCCATCCACAACGGCGTTCGCGTCCGGTCACTGCCCCATATTCATGTCCAAGGTCGCGGATAGTTTTTCCGGTTTCATCGAACAGTTCGGTAGGGAATGGTCCGGCTCCTACGCGGGTACAATAAGCTTTCATGATGCCATATACTTCGCCAATCCGGTTGGGTGCCAGTCCCAGTCCCGTGCAGGCTCCGGCGCAAATCGTATTGGAAGAAGTAACAAACGGATACGAACCGAAATCAACATCAAGCATCGTACCTTGCGCACCTTCGCACAACACACTCTTGCCTTCATTCAGGAGGCGGTTTATTTCATGTTCGCTATCCACCAAGTGGAACTGGCGCAGGTATTCGATACCTTCCATCCATT
Organism: Bacteroides sp. An279; assembly: GCF_002159615.1. NCBI lineage: Bacteria > Pseudomonadati > Bacteroidota > Bacteroidia > Bacteroidales > Bacteroidaceae > Bacteroides > Bacteroides sp. An279. Next base: position 45,129 of record NZ_NFJA01000007.1, on the reverse strand, counting down.
GTTTTTCGGCTTCGGTTATATCATACGAATAGTTCAGGCTTTGGAGAATTTTTTCGTGACGTGCTTTGGCAGCTGCGTATTTCTCGTCAAATCCATGCAGGATGTCGCCTACACGCAGACCGTTGCGGCTCACCTTGTCGGTATATGTCGGTCCGATACCTTTTCCGGTGGTGCCTACTTTCGATGCTCCCTTGGCAGCTTCATAAGCTGCATCCAGCACCCGGTGGGTAGGTAAGATGAGGTGTGCTTTTTTCGAAATGTGCAGGCGTTCTTTCAGCGGATGTCCGCTTGCTTCAAGTGCTTCTGCCTCGCTCTTGAATAAAGCTGGGTCCAGCACCACGCCATTACCGATGATATTGACTTTATCGCCTTGGAATATCCCTGACGGAATAGAACGGAGTACATATTTTTGACCTTCAAATTCCAGTGTATGACCGGCATTAGGTCCTCCTTGGAAACGAGCAACAACATCATAACGCGGGGTCAGTACATCTACGACCTTCCCTTTACCTTCATCGCCCCATTGCAAACCTAACAATACATCTACTTTCATATAATCTAATTTTTAAGTTTTTGAAATTTTTCTTCTTTTCGCTACCATACACTTGTTGCATAGCCCGTATATATATAAGGAGTAGTGAGAGGCATGAAAACCTTTCAGTTTGGTATCTACGATGGCTTGTTTCAAGGTTTCATCTTCGAACTCGGAAACCTTGCCGCACGAAGTGCAGATCATGTGATGGTGAGTCTCGTTGTTGTACGAACGTTCATACTGCGATGTATTGCCGAACTGGTGCTTGATGACCAGTCCTGCATCAATCAGTAAGATAATCGTATTGTATAGCGTGGCACGGCTGACACGGAAACGTTCTTTTTCTGCCATATATGAATATAGCATCTCGATGTCGAAATGTCCTTTGATGGTATAAATCGTGTCGAGAATGGCATATCGTTCGGGTGTCTTGCGATGCCCGTTCTTCTGCAAATAATCAGTCAGAATCTGTTTTACCTTTTCTTTTATATTTTCTTCCATCCGCTCAGTCTCTTTCTGGGTCAAAGGTAATCTTTTTTACGTAATTTAGAAAGGCTACAAAGAAAAATTTCTATAAGAAACTGTCTTGAATTTATCATGTGCTGATTTGGGATGAGTTTTTAAGGCATTTCCGCTTCTGTAACTGGCGTTTTCTTTACCGGCTTTAACTTCTGCAAGTCCCGTATCATTCTTCTTTGTTTTTCTGTAGAGTGAACACGAATTCCAGTCCTCCACTCGGATTGTTCTTGGCGAAAATGGTTCCTCCGTGGAAGAGTACAGCATTTTTTACGATGGCAAGTCCCAGTCCAGTGCCTCCAAGCTTGCGCGAGCGTCCCTTGTCTATCCGGTAGAAACGTTCGAAGATGCGGTTCAGGTGTTCTTCGGGTACGCCTACTCCTGTATCGGAAAAGCTGAAATAGTAGTATTTTTCGTCTTCGCGGAAACAGTTGATGCGGATGGTCACACCGGTTCCTGCGTATGCAATGGCGTTGTCCATCAGGTTACGGAAGATGGAATAGAGTAGCGAACTGTTTCCGTTGATGATAAGTCCGTAGGGCACTTTGTTGATGACCGTGATGTGTTTTTCTTCCAATGCCAGTGCCAGCTCGTTCAGCATATTCTTCAGCATCAGGCTCAGGTTTACCTGTTCGCGTTCTACCAGATTCGGGGCTTCATCCATGCGTGTCAGCACCGAGATGTCACGCAGCAGGACGGTGAGTCGGTTGCTTTGCGCATAGCTTCGTTCGAGGAATGCCTGCATTGTTGCCGGAGGCAGGTTGGGGGTGTTTAGTATTGTTTCCAGGTATCCCTGTATGCTGCTGACTGGTGTCTTCAGTTCATGGGCGATGTTTTGGGTGAGTTGCCGCTTCAGGCGTGCCTGTTGTTCTTCCTGTGAGATGTCGTTGATGGATATTTCGAATGAGTGATCTTGGAAAATGATGCATTCTACCGAAAAAGAACGTCCGTTCTTGTCCACATGAAGCGATAGTTTTTTCTCTTCTTTGCTGAAGTTTCCGTCGTTGCGGTTCAAAAAGTCGGTAATGGGATGCAGTTCGGCAATGTTGAACACTTCTTCGGTCGAGGTCAGGTTGTGGTCGGAGATCGTGTTGGCATATTGGGTAAAAAGGTTGTTTACCAGTATTTCTTTTCGCTCGCGGGTGAAGACCCCCAATCCTTCATGTGAGGTTTGCAGGTGCGATATCAGTTTCTCGCGTTCGATATACAGAGCTTCTTTGGCACGGTGCAGGCGCTGGTATATCTTGATGATGTGTTGGGAGATTTCGCCCAGTTCGTTTTTGGGGAACGATTCAGAAATGTCGATCGGTTCGTTGCGGTCGGCACGTAGGGCGAATTGTTGCAGTCGGGTGATGGACATCCCCAACTTTCGGGTGTAGCGGTAGAACAGGATGACCAGCATCAGGCTGATGGTCAGTGTAAACCATACGAATTCCGAGTCGGCTTTGAGGTGCTTGCTTAGGCTTACGTTGTAGGGCAGTGCTGAGCGGATGATGAGTTGTTGTGAAGGATAATAGTGTGCCGAATAGAAATATTCTTGCCCTTCGATGCTGGCAGAGATGCGGTTGATGTCATAGCCGCTTCCATACATCAGTGCGTCTTGCACCTCTTTACGGGTACGGTGGTTCTCAAACTTGCTTACATCGGGTTGGATGTTGTCGTATATCACTTTACCTTGGGTGGTAATGATGGTTACACGGATATCGGGAATGATATGGGTAACAACGTATTGTTGCAATGAATCGGTATCGAGGGACTTGCACGAGGTGATGAAGTCATACATCCGGTTATTGTAATTCTGTAATTGCATGTTCAGCAAATCGCTCTTGTATGCTTTTTCACGCTGGTATTGAAAAACGAGGAAGCACGTCGCGAAGATGACGAACAGCAGGATGACCGACAGGAAAAGCCGTTTACTGAACGGTAACAGACGGTATATCAGTTTAGTCATAAGCTTTTTTTTAGGTACTAGTTGACTAGGTACTAGGTAGCTAGGCTCTAGATACATCGGCAGAATTGTTTAAACCTAGTACCTGATTCCTAGTGTCTGAAAATAATTTATTCGCATTCGAAGCAATAGCCGTATCCCAGACGGGTAACGATATGTTTGCCGTATTCGCCGATTTTCTTGCGCAGGCGGGTGATGTTAACGTCTATCGTGCGGTCGAGCACGTACACCTCATCGTTCCACACCTTCGAGAGGATGTCCTCGCGAGAGAACACACGTCCTGAGTTTTGGAGCAGCAGCAGTAGGATTTCGAACTCTTTCTTGGTGAGTGAAACTTCTTCGCCGTTGATTGTCACCTTTTTCTGTGGCACATTGATGACCAGTCCCTTGTATTGCAGTTCTTCACTGTCTTTCAGCTGGAGGTTGGCGGTGCGGCGCAATACGGCTTTCACGCGCATGATGACTTCGCGTAGCGAGAATGGCTTCGAGATATAGTCGTCAGCACCTAGGTTGAAGCCCGTGATGGTATCGTTTTCCGTGTCTTTGGCGGTAATGAAAATGATGGGGATGTTGGCGGTGTCTTTGTCTGCCTTCAGCATGCGCGCCATCTTGAATCCGGAAATTTCGCCCATCATCACGTCCAGCAGCAACAGGTTGTATTGCGTAAGGTCCAGTTTCAGGGCCTCTTCTGCCGAGTTGGCAGTATCGACTTTGTAACCCTCCATTTCGAGGTTGAACTTCAGGATTTCGCACAAATCGTCTTCATCGTCTACTACAAGGATTCGGTATTCGTTCATGGTTCTGTTTTTTTAGTTAATAATTAATAGTTAATAATTAATAGGGTATAATGGCGATATTTGCCTTTATTAACTATTAATTGTTAATTATTAATTAATAGAAAATCTGTGTAATCTGTGGTGAAAAATTCACTTGCAAAGATGAGGCTTTCTTGTTTCGGTATTGTGAAATAGGTATTACAATCCGGTTACAAAGTAGGGCGGGTAAACTCTCCGGCAATGGGACGGCTCAGCTCGTTGCGCACCTGTTGCGGGGTAAGCCCGTGCCCTAACAGGAACATCAGTTTGGTGAGCACACTTTCTACAGTCGAGTCGTATCCGCTGATGACGCCCGCGTCCAGCAGGTGCAGGCCGGTTTCGTAGCGTGCCATTTCCACCATGCCTGTAGGGCATTGCGAGATGTTGACGATAATGATGCCGCGCTCCGTAGCTTCTTTCAGCAGGCGGATGAACCAGGGCTTTTGCGGGGCATTGCCCGAGCCGTAGGTCTTCAGCACCACAGCCTTCAGTCCCGGGGTGCGTAAGACGCCCTGTACGATGTTTTCCTGTATGCCGGGGAAGATGGTGAGGATGATGACATTGGTGTCGAACACGAAGTGGGGGTGCATCGGCACATCGGGATGCGCTTTGCGGATGCGGTCGTATTCATACTTGATGTGGATGCCTGCCGTAGCGAGCGGGGGATAGTTGTACGAGCGGAAAGCGTTGAAGTTCTCGGCGTTGATTTTCGTCGTGCGGTTTCCGCGCAGCAGCAGGTTTTCGAAGAAGATGCACACTTCGGGCACCACTGCCGTACCGTCGGGATGCTTTGCTGCGGCAATCTCGATAGAGGTTATCAGGTTTTCTTTTCCGTCGGTGCGCAGCACGCCGATGGGCAGCTGGCTTCCTGTCAGGATGACCGGTTTGCTCAGGTTTTCCAGCATGAAGCTTAGTGCAGATGCCGTATATGCCATGGTGTCCGTTCCGTGCAGGATGACGAATCCGTCGAAGTTATCGTAATTGTATTGGATAATCTTGACCAGTTTTGCCCACAGTGCCGGTTCCATGTCCGATGAGTCGATGGGTGGGGTGAACTGGTACGAAGATATCCGGTAGTTGAACCGCCGCAGTTCGGGCACGTTTTCCTGAAGCTGGTCGAAGTTAAAGGCTTCCAAAGCCCCTGTTTCGGGGTTTTCTATCATACCGATGGTTCCGCCGGTATATATAAGGAGTACGGATGGATAGTCGGACTTAATCATAATTCGTGTCTGTTTTGTGCATGCAAAGGTACGAAATAGCGTGCGAAATCCGAAATGTTTTCTATGGTAAATAACAAAATGTTTGCCTTTGAGTGAGGAATTGAAAGCCCAGATGGGTATTATTGTGGCTAATTGATAGCTTATATCTCAGTCAGCTAAATTTGTAAATCAGTGTAGACAAGAAATGAATTTGTAATTCCGGATAGAATCATAGCAAGGCGCATCCGGTTGCGGAAGCCTGCGGATAGAGGTGCGTCGGCAACGCATATAGGTCCATCCGCTGTAAGATTATTAATCTTCAGGCTGCAAGATTATTAATCTTACAAGCGGAAGATTATTAATCTTACACCAGACGAGGTTGTCCCGTGTCTTGGGCAAAATGCGGATATTCATTAAAAATATTTCTTTGCCTGCACACTCCACGTGCAGACAAAATCAGGATGAACCATATAACAGACCTGATAACTTGCCGGCGGAAAAGATTTGTATGCACCAGCAACAAAATCCCCTTGCTGCTGAAGATGAAAAGGCATGACACGCAAGTGTTCCCTGAAATCGACTTCTTCTTCTCCCATCAGCTTGTAGAGCGTTTCCTTTGCCGACCAGTGCAAGAGCATATAATATAAGGTGGAGGTACGTGAATCTCCGGCAAACCCTTTTACCGCTTCCGTCTCTCCGTCCAGCTCTTCGGCACACATGAAACGGCCGGCAATCCTCAATACCCGGTCTGCCACCTGCTCGATATCCACTCCTACTTCGGCAGACGGATGCAGTGCTACAGCCACATACCCCCTGGTGTGAGAAATCGAAAGCCGATAGCTCTGGTCTGTAAGGAAAGGTTTGCCCGAAGGAAAATGCCCGACCTGTTTCTCTTCACCGCACAATGCCTTAAGCAATACACGCACCGCAAGATACTCGGTACGGCGTGACTCTGCACGCAGTGCGGACAGTTCAGCATCGTAAGGCAATGAGTCCCCCAACATCGCACGCAACTCTCCGCCGGTTTCTTCCACCTTCCAGATGGCAAACACAGCGCCATCGCTTTTCCAACTCTTAAACAGCGACATTCTTCCGGGTTACTTTTACTTTCACAATACGATGGGCATCCATCTGAAGCACTTCGAACACAAAATCCTTGCAACGGATAATCTCATGCAGTGCCGGGAACTCTCCTTTCAGTTCGAGCACCAGTCCTGCCAAAGTATCGGCATCGCCAGCCAGCTCTTCGAAATCATCCGGGTCGACATCCAATATCTTATAGAAATCGGACAGCAACGTTTTCCCCTCAAAAACATACACGTTATCCGAAACCTTTACATAGCTGCGTTCTTCTTCGTCATATTCATCATTGATTTCCCCAACGATTTCCTCGATAATGTCTTCCATCGTGACCAGCCCCGATGTACCTCCAAATTCGTCCACCACAATCGCTATATGGATCTTGTTTGCCTGAAAATCACGCAACAGGTCATCAATCATCTTGGTCTCGGGCACGAAATAGGCAGGCCGTATCAAGTTCTGCCACTTGAAAGTGTCGTCTTTTTCCAAGTAGGGCAACAAATCCTTAATATACAGAATGCCCTTTATATTATCGCGCGATTCTTCATAAACAGGGATACGGGAGTATGCATTGTCCACCACACACTTGATGACTTCTGAAAACGGGGTGCCGATTTCCAAATCTACCATATCCAGCCGCGAAGTCATTACCTCTTTTGCCGTTTCCTCTCCGAAACGGATGATGCCTTCCAGCATATTGCTTTCTTCCGAAATCTCACGTTTGTCGGTCAGCTCCAAGGCTTGCGAAAGTTCGTCCACAGAAAGGCCGGTCTTTTTATGCTTCTGCGCCATCCTGTTCACAAAAAAGGCAGAACGTACCAGAATGTCTGAAAAGGGACGGAAAACCCTACGCAGGAAGACAATGAGAGGCGCTACTTTCCGGCAGAACCCCAACGAATCTTGTGCCGAATAGATGCGAGGCATAATCTCGCCGAACAATAACAGCAGGAATGTCAAGACGATGACACAAAAGACCAGCCGCAGCCCCTCTGCCTCTTCCCCACGCATCACATCGGAAAAGAAGAAAGCCCCCAGCACGACAATCGTCACATTGACGAAATGATTGGATATCAGAATCGTTGCAAGCAGACGTTCCGAGTCGTCCAGCAACTTACGGATACGCTTGTCGGCCGCCGATTTTTCTTCATCCACTTCTTCCCTGTCGTTTTCAGACAAGGAGAAGAAAGCTATCTCCGAAGCCGAGACAAGACCGGACACACACAATAACAACACAGCCAGCACAGCAGCTGCCAACGCTCCTACGGAAGGAGATGCAAACGTGAAGCCGCTACACCACTCTTCAATGATAGATAAACACGAGTCAGGATCCAAAACAAAAAATTTTAGTTAAACATCAGGTTTATATGCCATCGGTCAGAAAGGCAAATCATCAGAAGTGCCAGCCTGCTGCGCCGAAACATTCGCCTGCTGTGCCGCAGCAGGCTGGGAAGGAGCGGTTGCCGGCTGGGGAGAACGCGGAGTCAGCATCTCCATATTATCGGCAAAGATTTCCACCACATAACGCTTGATGCCGTTCTGGTCGTCATACGAGCGCGAGCGTATCTTTCCTTCAATATAAAGTTTGTCCCCCTTGTGTACATATTTCTCGGCAGTCTCCGCCAGTCCGCGCCACAACACGATGTTATGCCACTCCGTACGTTCGGGCACCTGCGTGCCGTTTGCCAATGTATAGGCTCTGTCTGTAGTGGCCAAAGGGAAAGCGGCTACCGCCACCCCATTATCCAAATAGCGTACATCCGGGTCTTTCCCGACATTTCCAATCAATTGCACTTTATTCAATGACATATCTAAATCGTTTACTGATTATTTGGTTTCAAAATTACAGAAAAAAAACGAGATATCAAACGCGGAACCGCAAATTTGTGCAAATCGCCGACCGGGACGCATTGGAACGCCCCCTGCGGCATCCCCCCCGGGGCGATGCGCACGACATAACAGTCGGCATAAATCACCCGATGTGACAAGACATGCTTCACCTGCTTTGCCACCAACCGCACAGACAAGATTTCGCATTCCGCAAAAAGCTGCCTGTATGCCGGCAGCATGCATACCTCTTCTTCTTCCATCGCCCGTCCGGTTTCTATCAACGGGAACTCATACAGGTTGTGCCAGATATCCCCCGCCTCCCGCTTGTGCAAGAAGGTATCCCCGCCGGCATCTATATAAAAATAAAGGAAATACCGGTTGCTCACTTTGGTTTTGTGCTGCTTGCGCGGAAGCACATCCACCAATCCTTTCTGCAATGCCACACAGCTGTCTGCCAACGGACAGAACATGCACGAAGGGGATGAGGGCACGCACTGCAAGGCTCCAAAGTCCATTATTGCCTGGTTGTACAGGGCAGGAACCGACTTTTCGAGCAACTCTCCAGCCAATGCCGCATAAAGTTTCTTGCCTTGCGTGGTGTCAATCGGTTCTTCTACCCCCATCCAGCGTGAAAGCACCCTGTACACATTGCCGTCGACCACGGCACAAGGCATACCGTAGGCAAACGAGCAAATGGCGGCGGCGGTATAATCGCCCACTCCTTTCAATTTACGTACCTCTTCGTAAGTATCCGGGAAAGTCCCGCGCGCAGCTATCGAACGTGCCGCCTCGTGCAGGTTCCTTGCCCGTGAATAATAGCCCAACCCCTGCCAATATTTCATCACTTCGTCTTCACCGGCCGCAGCCAAAGCAAACACGTCTGGGAACCGCCGGATAAAACGGCAGTAATAACCGTATCCCTGTACCACACGTGTCTGCTGGAGTATGATTTCAGATATCCATATTTTATAAGGGTCTTTCGTGTCCCTCCACGGCAAATCCCGCTTGTTCTCCTCATACCAATGTATCAAGGTTTCACCGAACCGATTCATAACTTTTCCATTGCTTTTGATTAAAAACACTAAAAACATCTGCAAAATTACAGGTTTTAAGGATGCTTGAAACAGTTTTTTAAAATTTTGTTCGAAAGAAATTTTTCCATAAGCGAGAAAAGCTATATATTTGCAATCCAAAAAATTAAGATAACGTATAACAATAATTATTAGCGAAATGACTAAAGCAGAGATTGTAAACGAAATTGCCAAAAGCACCGGCATTGACAAGCAAACGGTACTCACTACGCTGGAAGCATTTATGGATTCAGTAAAGACGTCATTATCAAATGATGAAAACGTATACCTCCGTGGATTCGGCAGTTTCATCGTGAAGAAAAGAGCGCAGAAGACTGCCCGGAACATTTCAAAAAATACGACCATCATCATTCCGGAACACAACATTCCGGCATTTAAGCCAGCAAAGACGTTTACTCTTTCAGTAAAGAAATAATTAACATTAGTATTAACCCTATAAAATTTTGAAGCTATGCCAAGCGGAAAGAAAAGAAAAAGACATAAAATGTCAACTCACAAACGTAAAAAAAGACTGAGAAAGAACAGACACAAAAGCAAAAAATAATTGTTAGTCTGTCCGACTTCAATAAAGAACAAACTTGCAAAGCTCCTTCATAGTCTTTCAGGTTTGTTCTTTGTGTATTGAGAATCTTTTGTTTCAAAAAAAGTATTAACCCGTAAACTAAGTATAACAAGTGACAAGCGAATTAGTAGTAGATGTACAGCCGAAGGAAATCTCCATAGCTCTGCTGGAAGACAAGAACCTGGTAGAGTTCCAGAAAGAAGAAAGAAACCTTTCCTTTTCCGTCGGCAATATGTACGTGGGCAAAGTCAGAAAGCTGATGCCCGGACTGAACGCCTGCTTCATAGATGTCGGTTTCGAAAAAGACGCTTTCCTTCATTACTTAGACCTCGGACCTCAATTTCTTTCTTACCAGAAGTATCTGAAACAAGTTATCAGCGACCGAAAGAAGCTTTATCCCATATCGAAGGCATCCATGCTGCCCGATATTGAAAAGGACGGAAGCATCTCGAACGTCCTGCAACAAGGACAAGAGGTTATCGTACAAATTGTCAAAGAACCCATTTCCACCAAAGGACCGAGACTGACCTGCGAATTGTCGTTCGCCGGCAGATACCTGGTACTGATCCCGTTCAATGATAAAGTGTCGGTATCGCAAAAAATCAAGTCGAGCGAAGAACGCGCACGCCTGAAACAATTGCTGCAAAGCATCAAGCCGAAAAACTTCGGCGTCATCGTACGCACGGTGGCAGAAGGAAAACGCGTGGCTGAACTGGACGCCGAACTGAAAGTATTGCTGAAACACTGGGAAGAGACCATCACAAAAGTACAAAAGGCAACCAAAATGCCTACACTGGTCTACGAAGAGACAAGCCGCACGGTAGCCATGCTGCGCGACCTGTTCAACCCTTCGTACGAAAACATCTACGTGAACGACGAGACCGTTTACAATGAAGTAAAGAATTATGTAGCCCTGATAGCCCCCGAACGTGTGGGTATTGTCAAGCTATACAAAGGCCAGCTTCCCATTTTTGATAACTTTGCCATCACCAAACAAATCAAGTCATCGTTTGGGAAAACCGTTTCTTATAAAAGCGGGGCTTATCTGATTATCGAACATACCGAAGCGCTGCACGTAGTGGACGTGAACAGCGGTAACCGTTCGAAATCTGCCAACGGACAAGAAGCCAATGCCCTCGATGTGAACTTGGGCGCAGCCGATGAGTTGGCGCGCCAACTCCGATTAAGAGATATGGGAGGAATCATCGTTGTCGACTTTATCGACATGAATCTTGCCGAGAACCGTCAGAAACTGTACGAGCGTATGTGCCAGAACATGCAAAAAGACCGTGCCAAGCATAATATTCTGCCCCTCAGCAAATTCGGTCTGATGCAGATAACGCGCCAGCGCGTGCGTCCGGCAATGGATGTGGCTACTGATGAAGACTGCCCCACCTGCTTCGGCAAAGGAAAGATAAAGCCTTCCATCCTGTTTACAGATACACTGGAAAGCAAAATTGACTACTTGGTCAATAAGTTGAAGGTCAAGAAATTTACATTGCACATCCACCCCTACGTGGCTGCTTACATCAACCAAGGCATCATGTCGCTCAAGCGGAAGTGGCAGATGAAATACGGCTTCGGAATCAAGATTGTCCCGAACCAAAGCCTTGCCTTCCTGCAATATAAATTTTATGACGCGCACAACGAAGAAATAGACATGAAAGAGGAGTTCGAAATCAAATAGACAAGCAAACAAAGAACCTCCAAAAAACAATTATCCCCTTGCCTGCTCCTTAACAACATAAGGAAGACAAGGGGATAATCCGTAAGATACACTTCCCGTTATTTCCGTTTCATTTTCTGCATCATGCCTGCCATCTTGCTGCCCGTTACCATCTTCATCATCTTGCGGGTCTGGTCGAACTGCTTCAAGAGGCGGTTCACTTCCTGAATGCTTGTTCCACTACCCTTGGCAATACGGTTCCGGCGGCTTCCGTTCAGGATTTCAGGATGTGTGCGCTCTTGGGGAGTCATCGAATAAATAATTGCCTCAATGCTCTTAAAGGCATTGTCATCAATATCGATATCCTTAATCGCCTTTCCTACGCCCGGAATCATCGAAGCCAGTTCTTTCAGGTTACCCATCTTCTTGATTTGCTGGATCTGTCCCAAAAAGTCGTTAAAGTCGAACTGGTTCTTCTGGATTTTCTTCTGCAAACGCTTGGCTTCTTCCTCATCGTATTGCTCTTGTGCACGCTCTACCAACGAAACGATGTCGCCCATACCCAGAATACGGTCTGCCATACGTGCCGGATGGAAAAGGTCGACGGCATCCAGTTTCTCGCCCGTACCAACAAACAGGATAGGCTTGTTTACCACCGTACGGATGGAAAGGGCGGCACCGCCACGCGTATCACCATCCAATTTGGTAAGTACCACACCGGTGAAGTCGAGACGTTCGTTAAATTCACGGGCTGTGTTCACCGCATCTTGTCCGGTCATCGCATCCACCACAAAAAGGGTAGCATCCGGAGTGATGGCATTTTTGATAGCGGCAATCTCGTTCATCATCTGTTCGTCTATCGCCAACCGGCCGGCTGTATCGACAATAACCAGGTCATACCCTTTCGCCTTGGCTTCCTGAATGGCATTCAAGGCTATCTGTACCGGATCTTTGCTGTCCGGTTCGCTATAAACCGGTACTTCCACTTGTCCGCCCAGCACTTTCAACTGGTCGATGGCAGCCGGACGGTAAACATCACATGCTACCAGCAAGGGCTTACGGTTCTTCTTCGACTTGAACATCCGTGCCAGCTTGCCCGAAAAGGTTGTCTTACCCGAACCTTGCAGACCCGACATCAGGATAACAGCAGGACGACCTTTCAACTCCAGTTCCACCGTATCGCCTCCCATCAGCTTCGCCAGCTCGTCGTGAACAATCTTCACCATCAACTGGCTGGGCTTCACGGCCGTCAGGACGTTCTGCCCCAGTGCTTTCTCTTTCACCGTATCGGTAAAGTTCTTTGCCACCTTATAGTTTACATCGGCATCCAGCAACGCACGACGTACATCTTTCAGGGTCTCCGCCACATTGATTTCGGTGATTTTGCCTTCACCTTTCAATATCTTGAACGACCGCTCCAGTCTTTCACTTAAATTATCGAACATAATTCTATTTACTATTTAGCGATTTACTATTTACTATTTAGCGATTTATTATTTAATTTTTATGCCACAGAGGCACAGAGATGTACGCCGTCTCTGCACCCAATAAAAAAGCGGCGTGCAAAAATAGTAAAAAACTTGCAGGCTTCAAATCTTTTTGTTCTGCCATTTCGCTTTTTTCAGATAAATCACACTGAAAACCAACATCAGGGTATAGTAAATCACTTCGGTAGTGAAACAAATCTCCACCGGAGCCTGCACCACCATGCCGATGATGATGATATAGAGGGCATAAAACACCTGTATGCCGATTTCGAGCACCAATGCCGCCTGTGTATTACCTGTTCCCGAAATACCGTTGAAATACACATTGGAAAGTGCCGCAATCAGCATCGCCACGCACACTACATAAAGTGCCAGTTCCGATTCATGAAGCAATGCCTCCTCGCCTGTATATACCGAAAGGATGGCATGAGGAAATGCCACGCACAACACTACACAAACCACCATGATGAGGAACGACATCCGGGCGATGCGGTTCAGCAGATGCATCACCTTCGACACACCTCCCGAACCGATAAGGTTGCTCACCAACGAGTTCGCCGTAGTAGAAAGTGCCTGCACCGGAATAAGCAAAACGACGTAGACACTACGCACAATATTGGCTATCGCCAGCTGGCGCTCGCCCAACCGCTCCAGTGCCATAAAAAATACGAACCAGATAGCCATCGAGAGGAAATACTGCACCATCGTGAAACAGGAAATATGCAAGATACGCACCACCATGTTCCAGTCGAACTGCCCGAAGCGGTGCAGCCCGTACTTATGAAGGTCTATCTTCGCATAGGTATATACAAGGTAAAACACCAGCGAAGACGCCTCGGCTATCACCGAAGCCAGTGCCGCCCCGCGCACACCCATCTCGGGGAAACCCCACTCACCGAACACCAACACATAGTCGAGTATTACATTGACCGCAGCCATGACCACAGCACTCATCGTAAGCACTTTCGTCTTAGTAATGCCTATATAAAGGGCACGGAACATCACGTTGACAAATGCAAACAGGAACCCCCAGATGCGCCACGTAAAAAACTCGTAAGTAGCATGGTAGATATTGTCTGATGTAATGAGCAGGCGTATCAGAGGCTCGGCAAACAGATACATTGCCGCCAGCAGCACTACCGCCATCCCGAAACTAAAGGCAGAGCCCTGCCACATAATCGGCCCCACGGCATGGTAGTTCCCCTCACCATTACGCCGCGCTATAAGAATCTGCGAACCCACACTGAAACCGAAAGCCACCGTATAAATGCAGATATACAGCAGTCCACCCATAGCCGAAGCTCCCAGTGCCACTTCGCTCACATGTCCCAAAAAGGCAGTATCGGTCACGTTGATGACATTCTGTGCCAGCAATCCCAAGAAAATGGGATAAGTTACATTCCATATTTCTTTGTTCGTGTACATAACAGATTGTTTGATGATATAATTCTTGAAACAAGCGCACAAAGATACGGATTTTATACATACAAACCTAATCCTACTCTTTTCCCCAGGCCTGGAAACTGTCTCTGCTATACTATAGGTATAGATATATTTACTATTTTTCGATTTACGAAGTACGATTTTAATATCAAAATAGTAAATAGTAAATTGTCAAATCGTAAATTAATAAATCTGTGGTGATAAATCGCACAAGCCGTTTTTATATCTCCAGCCCATGTAGTGCCAGGTGCACATATTTTTTTTGCATGTCGGCGGGTTTGCACACGACACCATCTATCATCAGCAGGTCAATGTCGAGTGGAATAATCCCTGTCTGCTTACTGGCAGGAGTGCGCCCGCAAGCTTTTTCTATGTCCTTGAAAAAGCTCCTCAAAGTATCTGGATCCCAAGTGGTTTCAAACAGTGCCGCCCGGTTGAGATAAGGAGCATGATGTATGCTCCCTTCGGGTGCGGTCTGTATGGTTTTCCCCCATCGGATACAAGGAAAATAATGTCTTAATACTTTCTCGGCTATATTCATATGCATTTCCGCATGGTAATTCGACCCGATACACAAGACACATTGATGCATTTTTTCCATAAATAGTTCTTTTAATCTTTCCAACCTGCCAGAAACTGCCCGGAATCCGTCCAAGAATAACGGTATAGCATCCATAAATACATGAAACCGGCATTGCCTGAAAAACAGTGCAAGTTATAAAAAAGATCATAAACCCGCAAAAAGGGAGCCGAAAACATTCACTTCAGAACGGAACAGGATGATACAGGATGATAAATACCATTCTGCAACCAGCCTGAATAACGCGCCAAACACAGACAACTTACTTTACCATACGAACCCGCCGTTTTTAAAACAAAATAACAAAGAGGCAGAAAATAATCGGGTGAAATACATGTCGGATAGTTTTTTTTCTTAACTTTGCGGTGCAACTGAGATGCAAACACTTTAAACAAAAAATATTGAGACTATGATGACTATTGACAAATTCAACTTTGCCGGAAAGAAGGCAATCGTCCGCGTGGACTTCAATGTACCTTTGGACGAAAATGGTAAGATTACCGATGACACTCGTATCCGTGGCGCTCTGCCTACCTTGAAGAAAATCTTGGCTGACGGCGGCGCTTTGATTATCATGTCGCACATGGGCAAGCCCAAAGGCAAAGTAAACGCCAAATATTCGTTGAGCCAGATTGTTGATGCTGTATCAGCAGCTCTGGGCACTCCGGTACAATTCGCTCCCGATTGCGCTAAGGCACAAGACGCTGCCGCTGCCTTGAAACCGGGCGAAGTACTGTTGCTGGAAAACCTCCGTTTCTATCCGGAAGAAGAAGGCAAACCCGTAGGCATCGAAAAAGAAGACCCCGCTTACGAAGCTGCCAAGAAAGAAATGAAGGCTCGCCAGAAAGATTTCGCCAAAACATTGGCTTCATACGCTGACTGCTACGTAATGGACGCATTCGGTACGGCTCACCGCAAACACGCTTCTACAGCCGTTATCGCCGACTATTTCGATGCAGACCACAAGATGCTGGGCTACCTGATGGAAAAAGAAGTGAAAGCCGTTGATAACGTATTGAAAGACATCAAACGCCCGTTCACCGCCATCATGGGTGGTTCGAAAGTATCTACCAAAATCGGTATCATCGAAAACCTGATGGATAAGGTAGACAACCTGATTCTGTGCGGCGGTATGACATTTACTTTCGCTAAGGCTCAAGGCGGTAAAATCGGCAAGTCTATCTGCGAAGATGACAAGCTCGACCTGGCTCTCGACATCATCAAGAAAGCAAAAGAAAAAGGTGTAAACCTGGTATTGGGTACCGACTGTATCGCAGCTGATGACTTCAAGAACGATGCCAACACACAAGTATGCCCGGCTAACAACATTCCTGACGGATGGGAAGGATTGGATGCAGGTCCTGCAAGCCGCGAAGCATTCAAGGCTGCTATCGTAAATGCCAAGACTATCCTGTGGAACGGTCCTGCCGGCGTATTCGAATTCGATAACTTCACTGGTGGTTCGAAAGCTATTGCTGAAGCCATTGCAGAAGCTACCAAGAACGGCGCGTTCTCATTGATTGGCGGTGGCGACTCTGTAGCCTGCATCAACAAGTTCGGCATGGCAGACCAGGTATCTTACATCTCTACCGGTGGCGGTGCATTGCTGGAAGCCATCGAAGGCAAAGTATTGCCGGGTGTAGCTGCTATCTGTGGCGAATAATGGTAAGAATATAAAAATAACACTTATATTATAGAATTGTCATCCTGAGCAAAGCGAAGGATCTCACATCCACAGATGTACACGAGATTCTTCACTTCGTTCAGAATGACATTTTTTTTACTTTTTTCATGGCAGGCATCTATCTACACATCCCCTTCTGCAAACGGCGGTGCATCTATTGCGATTTCTTTTCGACGACCCAAAGCGGACAGACAGACCGATACATCGAAGCATTATGCGCTGAACTGGAACAACGGAAAGATTATCTTGAAGATGAAGAAATCGAGACCGTCTACATGGGCGGAGGAACACCTTCACAATTGCAGGAGAAACATTTCGAAGCACTGTTCGACACCCTATATCATCATTACAGCATCCGCCCCGATGCCGAAATCACTATCGAAGCCAATCCGGACGATTTACACCCCACCTATATCCGGATGCTCCGGCACTTCCCCTTCAACCGCCTGAGCATGGGGATACAGACATTCAACGATGCCACCCTGTCTGTCCTGCAACGCCGGCACAATGCCCGACAAGCCTTGGAGGCATTCTGGAACTGCCGGGAAGCCGGTTTCGGAAATATCAGCATCGACCTGATGTACGGATTGCCGGGAGAAACACTCGCCGCATGGCAAGCCGACCTGAAGCAAGCCGTCACCCTGCATCCCGAACACATCTCTGCCTACCACCTGATTTACGAAGAAGGAACACCCCTCTGGAAACTCCGCGAACAGCATCGGGTAAACGAAATAGACGAAGACTTGAGCGTAAACCTATTCACCGAACTGATTCATACACTGAAAAACGCCGGATACGAACATTATGAGATATCCAACTTCTGCCTGCCCGACAAATATTCACGCCATAACTCCAGCTATTGGACAGGCAAAACATACCTAGGATGCGGAGCTTCTGCCCATTCATATAACGGCACGTCACGCCAATGGAACATCGCATCGCTTGAAAAATACATAACAGGCATCGAAAACCATAAGCCTGATTTTGAAAAAGAAGAGCTCGACCTCTATACCCGCTACAATGATTTTATCATTACCAGCCTGCGCACCATGTGGGGCATGTCCCTGACCAGGCTCAAGACCGGTTTCGGAGAAAAACTATACGATTATTGTATCCACCTTGCCACACCCCATTTACAACAACATACTTTACAACAGACCGGCGATTTCCTGAAGCTTACCGAACAAGGTATTTTCATATCCGACAGCATCATGAGCGACCTGCTTTGGGTGGACGATTGAAACAAGATTGAAACAAGATTAGTCCCCTCTGGAAGAAATTTTCGTAAAAGAGGTTGCATAGTTTCATTTTTTTACCTATTTTTGGCAAAACGTTTAAAAATGTAAGTCATTATGAGCAATAAACAGAAAAGATTCATCTTACCCGAAGACGAAATACCACGCTTCTGGTACAACATTCAGGCAGATATGATAAACAAACCGCTGCCTCCCTTAAACCCTGCTACCAAAGAACCGCTCAAACCCGAAGACCTTTACCCTATCTTCGCCAAAGAACTTTGCCAGCAGGAATTGAACCAAACAGATACATGGATCGAGATACCCGAGGAAGTGCGCGACATGTACAAATACTACCGGAGCACCCCGCTGGTACGTGCATACGGACTGGAAAAAGCATTAGACACCCCTGCCCACATCTATTTCAAAAATGAAAGTGTCAGCCCTATCGGCTCGCACAAGCTGAATTCGGCACTGGCACAAGCCTATTATTGCAAAAAAGAAGGCGTAAGCAACATCACAACCGAAACAGGAGCCGGACAATGGGGAGCAGCCCTGTCGTATGCAGCCAACGTATTCGGACTGGAAGCTGCCGTATATCAAGTAAAAATCAGCTACGAGCAGAAACCATACCGGCGCAGCATCATGCAGACCTTCGGCGCACAGGTCACTCCTTCACCTTCCATGTCAACCCGCGCAGGAAAAGACATCCTGACCAAATACCCTAACCACCAAGGTTCACTGGGTACAGCTATTTCTGAAGCAGTAGAACTGGCACGCACGACACCTAACTGCAAATACACTTTAGGCTCTGTATTAAGCCATGTCACTCTCCATCAGACCATCATCGGACTGGAAGCCGAAAAGCAGATGGAAATGGCGGGCGAATATCCCGATGCCATCATCGCCTGCTTCGGTGGAGGCTCGAACTTCGGCGGCATCGCTTTCCCGTTCATGCGCCACACCATCCTGGAAGGAAAGAAAACCCGATACATTGCAGCCGAACCGGCATCATGCCCCAAACTGACACGAGGCAAATTCGAATACGACTATGGAGACGAAGCCGGATATACCCCGCTGCTTCCGATGTACACATTGGGACACAATTTTACCCCTGCCAACATCCATGCCGGAGGCTTGCGTTATCACGGAGCTGGTGTCATCGTATCGCAGCTGATAAAAGACAACCTCATGGAAGCCGTCGACATCCAACAATTGGATTCGTTCAAAGCCGGCTGCCTTTTCGCCAAAGTAGAAGGCATCATCCCGGCACCGGAATCATGCCACGCCATCGCTGCCACCATTAATGAAGCATTGAAATGCAAAGAAAGCGGCGAAGAGAAAGTGCTTCTTTTCAACCTCTCCGGACACGGCTTGATCGACATGAGCGCTTACGACCAATACCTGGCAGGCAATCTCACCAATTATAGCCTGAGCGATGAGGAAATAAACAAGAGCCTGGCAGAAGTGAATGAACTGAATAAATAATGCCTTTAAATGAAGAACCTTCTTGAATGAAGAATGAGGAATGAAGAATGAAGAAACAACGTTCGGCGTTAGCCAATTCCATGCGGGCGGAGCAATTCTTCGTTCTTCATTCTTAATTCTTCATTTCCAAAGGTTCTTCATTTTTCTGATGCTTTTCAGCAGTTCCTGAAACTCTTTCATATCTCGGATATTATCCATGTCGTCGTCTTTTTCCATGTGTCTGATGTTTCTGTATCCGTTGTCGATAGCCTGACGAAGATAGGCTATCGCTTTATCTGTTTCTCCAAGAGCCAAATAAGCGTATTGCTTGCAAGTATTGTCGTTTATGCCTTCATCTGTCTCTATGCATTTCAGGAATGCCAAAGTTAGTCAATTTTTGCTTTCGTCTTTCATGCTTTCATTTTTTCGAAATGTTTTTTATCATAATTGGTTGTATCGTACTTATAAATATAACATAGGAAACGTACATAAAGACGATTCCTATCAAAGGCAATCCTCCAACCATCTTTATTATTGTGTTTTCATCTGTATAATCTACATTCAATAGTATCATCCCATAAAATCCTACGAACAGTATTACAGTAAAAACTCCGACACATACTCTTTCAAATACCTGCCAAGATTTGTTGCATATTTGTAGAGACGCAAGGTCTTGCGTCTCCCCATCCGTATGGCTAACCATACACACATAAAACTATCCGTGAATGCATTCGGGGACGCAAGACTACAAGAATATGACAAGTGATTTTTCGCAATTCATTTCTGATTAACTATAACTCACATACTTGTTCATTCCCATTTGTAGCTAAAATAAACGCCCTTTTCACCTTTATCTTCACCATCAACTATTTCTATTGTAACTGATAATACATAACCATCCGAATCAAGTTCGTATGTATAATTGCAAGTAGCATAAGGGTTTACTTCACTTTTAACGAGATTCTTACACGGTACGCCAAAAAGTTGTGGATGAGCTGTCAATAACATGATATATTCGTCCACCTCTTCTGTTACGGGATCCGGATATACTGGAAATTTATTTTCCAAGTCTGTGTAATAGGTATATGTGGTAGTCCCATCATGGGCATGAACTTTTGATATGTTTCCATTTTCCCATTCAAATGTAACGTCACCATATCTTACCAAATGCCCTTCTTCATCGTAGGAACAAGTCGCATCACCTGCTATCCGCATTAAATTGTCAAACATACATTCCGCTTTGTCCCCATCATTCCATGTCGTAGTCGCATAAGTATATCCGTCTCTCTTTTCGTACGTAATGGACTGGCTAGAATTATCTGATGGATCATTATGTGAAATTGCTCTAATCAGCCAGCCATCGGTACCATAATAGTAAGTGAACGAATTATCCGGATCTCCATTCTCCAATTCTTGAACCAGCCTTTTACCAGTCGTACCTAACACGGGATTTTCATTCGAAGGTTCATCATCATCACTACAAGCCGTAAAACTTGTTGCCAATGTTGCAGCCATGAAAGTCATAGCCAACCATTTCCATGTTTTCATTGTATTTCAATTTATGCTTGCTGTTCCCCCCACAAGCGTTTATACAAAAAAGGCGTGGGAACCATTGCGTATTACTATCGCGAGGCTCTGGACTGCCTAAACCGAGTAATAAACAATAGCCCACGCCAAAGGATATATAAGCTACTCGCACATGAGATAGGTATATAACATTGACGTGAGCGTTCTTGCTTATTATCCTCGGCTTATGAAATTGTCCAAATTCCACGATAGGATAATATCTTCAAAACGCTCTTTCCTAAATATATGTCATCCTTTTCTAAGGATGCGACAAATGTATGAAAAAGAAATGAAAAGCCCAACAAATGCAGAGATTTTTATTAAGCCCATACATTGGCACATTAGCACATTATTTATTCCCACATTAAAAAAAATTGCAAAAACGCTTGCAAATTCAAAAATAATGCGTACCTTTGCACCCGTGTTCGAGAAACACCTTCTCAACACGACAAAGGATGGCCCGTTCGTCTATCGGTTAGGACGCAAGATTTTCATTCTTGAAAGGGGAGTTCGATTCTCCCACGGGCTACTTCCAAAAACAACATCTGCCAAGGCAGAAAAGAAAGATGGCCCGTTCGTCTATCGGTTAGGACGCAAGATTTTCATTCTTGAAAGGGGAGTTCGATTCTCCCACGGGCTACCTAAGAAGGGTTATCCGAGAAATCGGGTAACTCTTTTTTTATTCAGGAAAAATTTCACTATCTTTGCCGGAAAGCATATATAAAATAAGGAGAAGGAGATACCCACATGAGTACCAAAAGCATCAATGCGGAACTGTTCCGCCAGTTGAGTTACATCGCCGATGATGAAAACTGCATGAAGAAAGCATTGGACTATATCAGGAAGCTTGCTATCCAAAAAGAGAAAGCAGAATTTGTCTCTACACTAAACGAAGTATGCGAACAAATCAAACAAGCCTCAACGGGACAATTACAAGGCAGACCGTTGGAGGAAGTACTGAATGAATTTATAGTATTAAGACATACCCTGCTTTTGACAAAGAATTGAAAAGATTGGCAAAGCCTCTGAAACACCTATACGACTTATGCATCAAGAAAACATACAAACACTGTACCAAACATATACCGGACATCTCCCCGAAGACATCGAACCATTGGCAGGCGCAGGCTCTAACCGCAAGTATTACCGTCTGAAAGGAACTCCGCAACTGATAGGCGTATATGGCACATCGGAAGCAGAGAACCGTGCTTTCTTGTACATGGCACAACACTTCGAGGCAAAAGGGTTGCCCGTTCCGCACGTTTATGCCCAAACCGACGATGCCATGGCTTACTTGCAAGAAGACCTGGGAGACATCTCCCTGTTTCAAGCCATTGGGCACGGACGTACAACAGGTACATTCAGCAACGAAGAAAAATCCTTGCTGAAACAAACCATCCGCCTGCTTCCACGCATACAATTCGAAGGAGCGGAAGACATGGATTTCTCCGTCTGCTACCCGCAAGCTGAATTCAACCGGCGCAGCATCCTGTGGGACTTGAATTATTTCAAATATTGCTTCCTAAAAGCCACGGGCATTGACTTTCAGGAAAATTTACTGGAAGACGATTTCGAAAACATGACGCAAGTATTGCTTGCCGATACATTTTCCACCTTCATGTACCGCGACTTCCAAAGCCGTAATGTAATGATACGGGAAGGGAAACCTTACTTCATCGACTTTCAGGGCGGACGGAAAGGACCCGTTTATTACGATGTGGCTTCATTCTTATGGCAAGCCAAAGCACGATTCCCGCAACATTTACGTGAAGAGCTGATACACGACTACTTGGACGCCCTTCATGCCTATTGCCCCATGCCCGAATCCTACTTTAGGGAACAATTAAGGCAATTCGTCCTTTTCCGCACCTTACAAGTATTGGGTGCCTACGGATTCCGTGGTTACTTCGAACAGAAGCCGCACTTCCTGCAAAGCATCCCGTATGCCATCGAAAACCTGGACCAATTATTGGAAGAGGATTTTCCGGCATATCCTTACCTATGCAAAGTGCTGAAACAATTAACCAGGCTTCCCGTATATGCCACCGAACTGAACAAGCGCAAGCTTACGGTGCGGGTCATGAGCTTTTCCTATAAGAAAGGGATTCCGGAAGACCCGTCCGGAAACGGAGGCGGATATGTATTCGATTGCCGTGCCATCCACAATCCGGGCAAATACGATGCCTACAAGCAACTGACCGGACGCGATGAGCCGGTTATCCGGTTCCTGGAAGAAGACGGAGAGATACTGACCTTCTTAGAACACGTATACGCACTGGCCGATGCCCATGTGCAACGCTTTCTGGAAAGAGGTTTTACCCACCTGAGCATCTGTTTCGGATGTACAGGCGGACAACACCGCTCGGTTTATGCAGCCGAACATGTGGCACAGCATATCCACGAAAAATTCGGAGTAAACGTAGAAGTGAACCACCGCGAACAAAATATCACTTACAAATACTAAGTAAGTATACAAAATAAATGATACTATTCGAAACACAGATTTTCGCGGATTAACGCAGATTAAGGACAGATAAATAGAATAATCATCTGCGAAAATCCGTGTTAATCCGCGTTTCTGAACTGACAGATGATATAACTAATTCTCAACATCTACTTAAACATGAAAGCCATGATATTTGCCGCCGGGCTGGGAACCCGGCTCAAGCCCTTGACCGACCGGATACCCAAAGCATTGGTTCCTGTAAACGGAATCCCCATGCTGCAACATGTCATCCTAAAGCTAAAGCAAGCCGGATTTACTGAAATCGTCATCAATATCCACCACTTTGGCGAACAAATCATCAGCTTCCTGCAAGCCCACCAGAACTTCGGCATTACGGTTCGTATCAGCGATGAAAGAGAAGAATTGCTGGATACAGGCGGAGGCATCAAGAAAGCCATTCCTTTCTTTAGCGGCAATGAGCCTTTTTTGGTGCATAATGTGGATATATTGTCAGACACCGACCTGAAAGCCTTATACGATTATCACCGGCAAAGCACAAACGATGCAACCTTATTGGTCAGCCAACGGGAAACCTCACGCTACTTGTTGTTCGATAAAGACAATGCCCGCCTTTGCGGCTGGATAAACAAACAGACTCTGCAAACCAAGCCCAACGGTTTTGCCTATCATCCCGAACAACATGAAGCGTATGCCTTCAGCGGCATCCACGTTATCTCACCTTCCCTTTTCCGGTATATGGACGGACATTGGACCGGGAAATTTTCCATTACCGACTTCTATCTTCAAACCTGCAAAGAAGCACGCATCGGTGGATACATAGCACAAAATCTTCACCTAATAGATATCGGAAAACCGGAAACATTGGCGCAAGCGGAAAAACTTTTTGAATGAAGAATGAAGAATCGTTTTCAGCCGAATGGCATTTTTCATTCTTCATTCCTAATTCTTCATTCAAAAAAGCTCCAGCTTGTTTTTCCGGGCTTCTTCCAGCGATGCAAACTTTACCTGCTTCTCTTTGTTGCCTTCACGCAGTGCCTCATATTCACCTGCCAATTCTTTTACAAAAGCATCATGCGTTGCCGGATTCAGCAAGCGGGCGGCAACGGGAGCATTCAGCGATGCATCTTTCATATAAATTACCGGTCCGTGATAGACCGGAGCTATCTTCAGTGCCGTATGAAGCTTTGAAGTCGTAGCCCCTCCAATCATCACCGGAATATGCACGCCGGCACGGTCGAGCTCGCGCACCACATGCACCATTTCCTCCAACGAAGGGGTTATCAATCCGCTTAATCCTACGATGTCGACTTTCTCACGTATCGCCGTTTCTACAATCTTCTCGGCGGGAACCATCACACCCAGGTCAATGATTTCGTAATTGTTGCACGCCATCACGACCGACACGATATTCTTCCCGATGTCGTGCACATCACCTTTTACCGTAGCTACCAGTACCTTGCCCGCCTTCTTCGCC
Organism: Bacteroides sp. An279; assembly: GCF_002159615.1. Lineage (NCBI taxonomy): Bacteria > Pseudomonadati > Bacteroidota > Bacteroidia > Bacteroidales > Bacteroidaceae > Bacteroides > Bacteroides sp. An279. The sequence continues at coordinate 20,490 of NZ_NFJA01000007.1, read as the reverse complement.
CCTTCTTTCTTCTGCGCTTCGATGTAAGGCTGCAAGATGGCCACCGCCTTCTTCATCGTGCGTGCCGTCTTTACCACCTGAGGCAAAAACATCTTGCCCGAACCGAACAGCTCCCCTACCTGGTTCATGCCCTTCATCAGCGGTCCTTCGATGATGCTTACCGCATCGGGATAGTTTCCTAAAGCCTCTTGCAAGTCTTCTTCCAGATAATCGCCGATGCCTTTCACCAACGCATATTGCAGGCGCGCATCCACATCCGCATGGTTTCTCCATGCCAAATGAGCATCTGCCGCCTGTGCATTTCCGGCATTCTCTTTCTCTGCCTTCAGCTTTTCCGCCACCTCTATCAACCGTTCGGCAGCATCGGCACGGCGGTTCAGCACCACGTCTTCGATACGTTCCAAAATATCGGCAGGAATATCGGTATAAAGCACCGACGATGCCGGATTGACGATACCCATATCCATGCCTTGTGCTATCGCATGATACAAGAATACGGCATGCATCGCCTCGCGGATGTAATTATTCCCACGGAAGGCAAAAGACAGGTTGCTCACTCCCCCGCTGACATGTGCTCCCGGCAGGTTCTTCCGAATCCATCCGGTTGCACGGATAAAGTCGACGGCATAATTATTATGTTCTTCCATCCCCGTAGCTACCGCCAGCACGTTGGGGTCGAAGATGATGTCTTGCGGCCGGAAGCCTACTTGCTCCGTCAAAATCCGATACGCACGGCTACACACTTCTATCTTCCGCTCGTAGGTATCCGCTTGCCCTTTCTCATCAAAAGCCATGACAATAACCGCCGCGCCATATTGCTTGACCGTACGGGCATGTCCGATAAAGGCATCTTCGCCTTCTTTTAATGAAATGGAATTGACAATGCCTTTGCCCTGCACGCATTTCAGTCCGGCAAGTATCACATCCCACTTGGACGAGTCTATCATAATAGGTACGCGCGCGATATCGGGTTCCGATGCGATGAGGTTCAGGAAGGTGGTCATCTCTTGAACGGCATCCAGCAGACCGTCGTCCATATTGATGTCAATCACCAACGCTCCGTCCTCCACCTGCTTGCGGGCGATGGACAAAGCTTCCTCGTATTTTTTTTCATTAATCAACCGAAGGAACTTGCGCGAGCCTGCCACGTTACACCGCTCGCCTACGTTGACGAAATTGATTTCGGGCGTAACTTCCAGCAACTCCAAGCCCGAAAGCCATAAATACTTCGAAGCATCCACCCGTTGATGCGGTTTTCTGCCTTCCACCAGCGAAGCAAACCGCCGGATATAGGCTTCGGTCGTTCCGCAACATCCACCGATGATGTTCACCAAGCCCTCATCGATGTACTCTTTTACTTCCCCCTCCATTTCTTCGGGAGTCTGGTCGTATTGTCCCAGCGTATTGGGAAGCCCGGCATTGGGATATGCACTGATATAATAAGGCGCGCGGCGGGCAAGTTGCTCCAGGAATGGCTTCAATTGTCTGGCACCGAACGAACAGTTCAACCCAATAGAGAAGATATCGGCATGCTGCACCGAAGCCAGGAATGCGTCAAGCGTTTGTCCCGAAAGGGTACGTCCGCCCGTATCCGAGACCGTGACCGAAAGCATCAGAGGCACCTTGCGGCCGCATCGCTCCATCGCCTGTTCTGCGGCACAGATAGCCGCCTTCGCATTCAAGGTATCAAAAATGGTTTCTATCAGAATCGTGTCTACCCCTCCTTCCAGCAATGCCGTCATCTGTTCCAGATAAGCTCCGGCAAGCCCATCGAAGGTCAGAGCACGGTAAGCAGGATTGTTCACATCGGGACTCATCGAGCAGGTCTTGTTGGTAGGGCCTACCGACCCTGCCACCCAACGCGGCTTCTCCGGATTCTTTGCCGTATATTCATCGGCAAGCCGGCGTGCCAGACGTGCCGCCTCACGGTTGATTTCCGCACAATACCCTTCCAAATGATAATCTGCCATCGACACACGGGTGGCATTGAAGGTATTGGTCTCGATAATATCGGCACCTGCCTCCAAGTATTTACGGTGGATATCTGCTATCACATCCGGACGGGTCAGGCACAACACATCGTTGCACCCTTTCAACATGCCGGGCACCTCGCGGAACCGTTCTCCACGGAAATCCTCTTCTGTCAGTCCGTATTGCTGAATCATGGTTCCCATCGCCCCGTCCAGCACCAAGATACGTTCGTTTATCTGTTCTTGTATTGTTTTCATTGCTTCTTTTCTTAGGAACTAGTTGACTAGGGACTAGGTGACTAGGTTATAAATACAATTAGCGAAACTATTCAAAATCTAGTCCCTAGTACCTAGTCAACTAGTCCCTAAAATTATCGTTTAAACATCCGGTCCATCATCCGCTTGTCTTCTTTCTCCTTCAGGCTCTGGCGCTTGTCGTATTGCTTCTTTCCTTTGGCAAGGGCGATGACCACCTTTGCCAGCCCCTTCTCGTTGATATACATACGGGTAGGCACGATAGTGAATCCCGGCTCTGCCGAAGTGCGTTCCAGCTTACGAAGCTCTTTCTTCGTAAGCAGGAGCTTGCGGTCGCGCCGTGCCGCATGATTGTTGTACGAACCGTAAAAGTATTCGGCGATGTGCATGTTCTTCACCCACAACTCGCCGCGCGAAAAGAAACAGAATGTATCGACCAGGCTCGCCTTACCCTGACGGATAGACTTGATTTCGGTACCCGTCAGCACGATGCCTGCCGTATAAGTGTCGATAAACTCGTAATCGAACGAGGCACGTTTGTTTTTGATATTTATGTTGCTTGCGTTTGTTTTCATCAGTTCAAAATTACAGATAATTGATTAAACAGATATTCTATCAATGCCGGACAAATCAGTATAACAAGTGTGGCCACAATGGTAAATGCCATCTGCTGCCGTTCGGGTACTTCCAGCCAGCGACGCACTCCCTCGAACACCACCACGAGGGTATAGATTTGCAATATCCAGTGGAGCAAGTCGATGGACACCAGCCCGCTGATGATGTCGAGCACGAACGTGACCACCATCGAATAGCCCACGAACACCAGCATCTTTCCGTATGCGTCACCCCGTTTCAGCCAGCCCATGCCCAGCTTGTTGAGCAGATAGGCAGACAGAAAGAAACCGCCGAACAACGCCACCGCTACGGCACAACACCGCGTAAGTGCCAACTGGAACATCAGCGAGGAAAAATCTCTCCCGATGAACGTACCGATAAACTCCGACAACCCGCACAGCCCGATAAGCGGATAAACAAATCCCGACTGGATGTCGCGTGCACCTCCACGCTCCATTATCTTGTCCCAAGCCTCTCCCGGTGCCGAAAGCAGGGAGACGATTTGATGAAATAATCCTTTATACATAGTCACTTCTCTCTTCTTAGGATGCAAATGTACAAAAAAAGTGCTAAAAATAAAGCCGGGCACCCAAATGCCCGGCTTTATTTTTATTTCTTTGCACTTTGGGATGAAAAAATTCATCTCTTGCCGCGAAGCAACTTGGATATCCCCTTGCTTCCCGACAATGCTTCATTAAATTCGACAATCTTCTGATAGTCAAGCTCTGCCTTTCCTTCCGAAACCAGATTATCGGCATAACTTACGTCTTTCGTATTCTGTTCGAATGAAATCGTTATCTTGTCCGGACGCTTGCTGTACTTTTCCTGATAACGCGCCATGGCATCGATAATATTGAAGTGCCACCATCCTCCCGAAAGCTGGGTAAACTCATCATCCTCTTCCACATTCAGCATCTTATGACGCAGATAAAGAGTCATGCCGCTTTCCGAAAAATCCTTGTCGGCATCATAATACAAGGCAAACTCGTGTTGGGCCATCTCCGCTTCGCGTTGCTCCAAATCATTTGTGTCCACTTCTTTACGCACAAAAAGCTCTATCGGAAGGAAGATATCGTCCTGTTTATAAAAAAAGTCGTATGGCTTATTGCCAGAATCCAATACCACATCGGATATCGGTGCATTGGCATCGCCTTCAGCCGGAGACTGAGGAAGCCACTGCCCCTCCCTTATCAGCGAATAGCCATAAACATTCGCATCAATCTCTCCACCCGACATGTCCTGTCCGTAATCGTACGAATAATACAGCTGAATATAATTGGAAGCCCACGGCAGGTCTTCCAAATCCTGCGGATTTAACGGAGCAACCTTATACCCCATCTGGCTGGTATAAGTACCGGTTAAAGCATCTTTCTTTACTATTTCATAATACGACACCGTTGTACTGTTATCTCCACCATCCAAGCATGAAGTAACCCCCAACATAAGACTCAATCCTGCAACAAGCAGTCCATATTTCATGTGTTTCATATACTATTCCTTTACAAATTCAAATTCGGGTTAGCGCCTACAAAGATGCAGAAAACCCTGCACTTTTCAAAATAAAAGCCGGACAAATATTGCCCGGCTTTTAAAGTTTGGCACTTAGAATAAATTACACAAGCATTGTCCGCCTCTGAATAAGATTAGCGTTCCAGCCACGTCTTATAATTTTTCACCATATCTTCATAATTGAACTCATAAGTACGATCCGTCACCATATTATCCTCATAGCTTCCATTTGAAGAATTTTGCTCGTATGAAATAACGATTCGTGTCGGTTCTTTACCGAACATCTGCTGATATTGGGCAAATGCCGAAGCCATATTAAAATGGTACAAATTGGATACTGTCACATTGAAGTTATCATCATCTTGCAGATCCGTCACATTATGACGTAAATAGAATGTCATTGAGGAACTTGTAAAATCTTCTTCCGCATTATAATACAAACTGAACTGATGCTTGTCTATTTCCTCCAATACCTCATCATTGTCTACATTCCGACGGAAGAAGTTGATAGAAAGAATCATATCGTTCAATTGATAAAAAGCCACCGCATTTCCATCTCCTGTAGCAAAGTAATTTACCGGTGCATTGGCATCCGTATCCGTCGGACGGCGTGCAAGCACAGATCCGTCATTAACCGCAGCCAATGTCATCAATGTCACATTTATTCTATTATCGGTTGTATCAGTCACTTCCTCGGCTTCATAAGAATACATAATATAAGAAAATTCTGTAGAAGGCCAGGTTGTCACTTGCGATGCATTCAGCGGTTCGTATACGGCACCATATTGGTTGACAAATGAATGGGTACCCAAATAACTACTGTTCCGCACAATTTCAGCACCATAGCCGACACCTCCATAATCCGAATCTCCATTATCCAAGCAAGAAGTAAATCCCAACATTGTTGTCAATGCCATAGCCAGCACGCTCAATTTAAACTTTTTCATGTTCTTCCTTTTTTATTTGATTTTGCAATTAATTTGATAAACTTTTTAGCTAGAATGCAAAGATGCTGAAAATACTGCATCGGTTTACGTTTTTTAACGTATATTTTTCAACCAATCATCTTCACTGCTCCATACACCTATCTTCATCGCCCGATGAAAGTACGTGCACTGGCACTTGCACCTATATGCAACGCCCCACGAAAGCACATAGCCAATGCTTCATGCTTCACTCTTCATCCTTCACTATTTCGGCAAACTGCTCTAAGTGCTCGTCTACATACCGCGCCACCTGCCCGGTCACCTCCTCCTCCATTTCTGCAAACCGCTCTTCCAGGTCATCGAACACTTCGTAACGCTCGTACATTGCCATAAACTCATCTTCGGTACACTCGCGCTCCAGGTCCTCGCGGTTTTCCTCGTAAATCTTCCGCGCCGCGTATAGCAGTTTCGAGAACTCCTTCGCCCCCATCAGGCGCATCGCCTTCGCAAAAGGGTTGAGAAAGATGTAAGGACCGTATCCGTTCTGGATAAGTTGTACAAAACCGCCCTCGCCCACTTCTTCGCAAAACAGGCGGTATCCCAAAAGCGTATGCTGCCATCCGTTGAGCAAAGGCATCGTGCCGGCATCGATTTGCCCGCCCGTCACTTCCAGATAGCGGTCGGTAAACACTTGCAAAAACTCGTCCATCCCTTCGCCCGCCGCCCGGCGCAACGCTTCATCGCTTACTGTAATCTTCTTTTCTTCCATATCTTCTATACATTTTAAATTCACCACAAAGTACAAAGAGGTGCACGGAGGAATACATAATCTACTATTTCCCGATTAACGAAATACGATTAAAAATATGCGAATCAAGAGTTACACAGGAGTTATCACTTCGTTCAGGAGTTAAAGGTCCATAGCCTTGCTTCTGAAACCGGCGCAATAAGGTATTGGCATCTAACTCCCTTTTAACTCCTGATTGGCATTAAATAGTAAATAGTAAATTGCCCAATCGTAAATTAAAAGACCCCTGTGTGCCTCTGTGGTGAATCGAATCACGAGGCAAAGATACAGCTTTCCTCTCACATACGAAAAAGATTTTGCCAAGTTGACATTACAAAACGGCACTTCCCATAAAAAATATCATTAAAAAGCAACAAAAAGTTCGTCCCGATACGTTGCACAAATCAAGAAAACGACTAACTTTGCATGCGGATTCGGAGAAGACACTCCTCCCGAACACCGCGTTTGACTACTAATTTTTTATTACTCAATAAAACGTAACGAATATGACTTATTCACACGAAGTTGAACACATGTGTTGTGTCGCAAAAGGACCCAATCACGGTCCGGCTCCCATTCCTGAAGAAGGGAAATGGATTCAGGCAAAAGAAATCAAAGACATTTCAGGACTGACCCACGGTATCGGCTGGTGCGCTCCGCAGCAAGGAACTTGCAAGCTGACCCTGAACGTAAAAGAAGGCGTCATCGAAGAATGTCTGGTAGAAACCATCGGTTGCTCGGGCATGACTCACTCTGCTGCCATGGCATCTGAAATCCTTCCAGGCAAGACTATCCTGGAAGCATTGAACACCGACTTGGTTTGCGACGCTATCAATACGGCTATGCGTGAACTGTTCCTGCAGATTGTTTACGGCCGTACTCAGTCAGCTTTCTCAGAAGGCGGCTTGGTAATCGGCGCAGGACTGGAAGACCTGGGCAAAGGTCTCCGCAGCCAGACCGGTACATTGTATGGTACAAAAGCCAAAGGTACCCGTTATCTGGAACTGACCGAAGGTTATATCACCCGTATGGCTCTTGACAAAGACAACCAGGTTATCGGTTATGAATACGTTCACATGGGCAAGTTCATGGAACAAGTGAAGAAGGGTGTTGACGCTAACGAAGCGTTGAAAGCTGTTACCGGAACTTACGGCCGCTTCAAACCCGAACAAGGCGCAGTTAAATATATTGACCCACGTAAAGAATAATAGGAGGACACAGATTATGATTAGACCAGTACAGTTTGAAAGTCAAGACCGTCGTATGAAGCAGATTCTGGCTGCATTGAACGAAAACGGCATCAAAGACATTGAAGAAGCTAACAAGATCTGTGACGAAGCAGGCCTCGACCCCTATCTGACTTGTCAGGAAACACAAGGTATCTGTTTCGAAAATGCAAAGTGGGCTTATGTGGTAGGTTGCGCCATCGCACTGAAGAAAGGCTGCAAGAACGCTGCTGACGCAGCCGAAGCTATCGGTATCGGCTTGCAGGCATTCTGTATTCCGGGCTCTGTAGCAGACGACCGTAAGGTAGGTCTGGGTCACGGAAACCTGGCAGCCCGTCTGCTCCGCGAAGAAACACAGTGCTTTGCTTTCCTGGCAGGCCACGAATCATTCGCCGCAGCCGAAGGTGCTATCAAGATTGCCGAAATGGCAAACAAAGTCCGCAAGAACCCGTTGCGCTGCATCCTGAACGGTTTGGGTAAAGACGCCGCTATGATTATCTCTCGTATCAACGGCTTCACATACGTTCAGACGAAGTTCGATTACTTCACCGGTAAACTGAACATCGTAAACGAAACTCCGTATTCAGACGGTCCGCGTGCGAAAGTAAAATGCTACGGTGCCGACGATGTTCGTGAAGGTGTAGCTATCATGTGGCACGAAAACGTAGACGTATCTATTACAGGTAACTCTACTAACCCGACCCGCTTCCAGCATCCGGTAGCAGGTACATATAAGAAAGAACGTGTACTTGCCGGCAAGCCTTACTTCTCAGTAGCATCAGGTGGCGGTACAGGCCGTACACTTCACCCGGACAACATGGCTGCAGGTCCTGCTTCTTACGGTATGACCGACACGATGGGCCGTATGCACTCAGACGCTCAGTTCGCAGGTTCTTCATCAGTTCCCGCACACGTAGAAATGATGGGATTCCTCGGTATCGGTAACAACCCGATGGTAGGATGTACCGTAGCTTGCGCTGTGAATGTGGCTTTGGCTCTGAATAAGTAATATAAGTTACTATACATAGATAAGAGGCTGTCTCAAAAAACTAGAGATGGCCTCTTTTTCTTTTTTATATAGCTACTACAATTTTAAGAAAAACTCCCATATATAATCCCATTCGCAAAAATGTTGCAATTAAGAAGCTGTTTTGAATTTATCGTGCGATGATTTGGGATGAGTTTTTGTAGAGACGCAAAATCTTGCATCTTTACTATGGGAAGATAGCGGGCTATCTGACGAAGAACAGGAGAGAAAAAGACAAAAAAATCGCCCAAAGCACACACGAAAACGGATACATCAAGACAAGAAAAACTTTTTGGAGAAATTCAAAACAGCTTCTAAAAACATTGGGATAACCTCGTCTGTTGTAAGATTAATAATCTTCCGCTTGTAAGATTAATAATCTTGCAGCCTGAAGATTAATAATCTTACAGCGGATGAACCTATATGCGTTTGGCGCCGCACCTATATCCGCAGGCTTCCGCAACCGGCTGCGTCTTGCTATGATATTATCTGGAAGGGCGGTGGTTGGCAAGCATTTCTCAGAGTCAGAAGATGCACATTTTGATGCCGCTAAAGTACAATTATGAATTGTTTTCTTCGATGTGCCGTTTCTTGAAAACAGCAGGTGATATGCCGCAATGCCGCTTAAAGAATTTTCCGAATGCCGACTGGTCGGAGAAGTGCAGCATTTCCGCCACGTCTTGCACAGACAGTGCCGGATTGTGTAAACAGACTTTCGCTTCGGCGGCAAGCAATTCTTCCAGCATGGCACTTGCCGTCTTTCCGTGCAGCCGTTTCAAGTCGGCAGACAAGGCATCTGCCGATACGCCCAGTTGTGCGGCATACCAGCTTACTCTGTGCTGCTCGCGGCAATACGTGTGAGCTAAGTAGAAGAATTGCGAAACAACATCGTTCCAATGCGGATTTATGGTGGAACGGACATCTTGTTGGCGATGAAAAAAGATATTCCACAACTCATACTGCCAGGCACAAGCCAATGCCTGTATCAGTTCACGGCAAAACAGATGAGAATCTGCCGACAGGGTAGAGAACATCATTTCTTCCAGTCGGGACAAGTCACGGTCTTCATCTGCATTTACCGAAGTAAAAGGATGTTTGGCAAATTGTTCCATTCCTTCTGCTATTTTATTGCGTATCGGGAGAGTGGTCTCCATGAAAAAGTGTTGCTCCATTACGATGAAACAGGTGCGATATTTCCCTGCCAGCGTCACATTTGCCCATTTGCGGTTTCTCAAGAAATCCACATATACCGGAGAGTCAAATCCCAAACGTTCGCCATTGACTGTCAGCCTCAATTCACCTTCGTGCACCTGTAAGAACACATGCCATCCGTCAGGTACCCATTCGCCGGACAAGCGGAAATCTGTTCCCTCCATACGGACCATTACCAGACTATTGTTGTAGGCAGCCCAGTCCAGTTGCCCGTCAGAAGACAGATCTTTGCGAATCCAAGCTACCACTTTTTCCTTAAGACTTTCCATCATTACTTGATTTTTCGCAAAAATAACAGAACCCTGTTGTCTTCCAAAGCCTTTTTCCACTTATTAGAACTATTAAAGCAAAAAAGCCTTAAGCTCCGGATTGAAACCAACAATATGTGAATCGTAACCAAAAGCATACCGATAGTGCTGTTTACATTTGCGGCAGATTTTAAGTTAAAAAGCAAAGCAAATTAAGAATGAAAAGAATGTTAGCATGTGCAGGAATCGGTTGTCTGCTATTGGCAACGTCCTGCAAGGAAAAAACGGCAGGTGCAGGAGAGAGCACCTACAAGACCATGACTGTGGCGGTGGAAAGCCGTACGCTGACGCGCGATTATACCGCCGTCATCAACGGACGGCAAAGCGTGGAGATACGTCCGCAGGTAAGCGGCACCATCACAGATGTATGCATCGAAGAAGGAGCAAAAGTCAGCAAAGGACAAACTCTCTTCGTTATCGACCAAGTGCCTTATCAGGCGGCGTTGCAAACGGCTCTAGCCAATGTAAAGAGTACGGAAGCATCTGTTGCCACCGCTAAGATGACGGAAAACAGCAAGGAAAATCTGTTTGAGGAACACGTCGTGTCGGCTTTCGACCTGCAAACGGCACGCAACTCGTTGCTGGAAGCCGAAGCCGCATTGGAGCAGGCGCAGGCTGCCGAAACCAGCGCACGGAATGATTTGTCGTATACAGAAGTGAAAAGTCCGGTAGACGGGGTGGCAAGCATGATACCCTATCGTGTAGGCGCACTGGTAGACGCTTCCATCACCACACCGCTCACCACGGTGTCGGATGATGAAGAAATGTATGTTTATTTCTCGATGACCGAAAATCAGATACTGACACTGGTGCGCGAGAGCGGGACCTTGGAAGAGGCAATGAAGCAGATGCCGGAAGTATCGCTTCGCCTGAGCGACGGGTTGATGTACACCCACAAAGGAAAGATAGACGCGATAAGCGGCACCATTGATACCGGAACCGGAGCGGTCAGCCTGCGTGCCACTTTCCCCAACCCCGAACGGATGTTGCGGAACGGGGGAAGCGGAACCATTGTCTTCCCTTACCGGATGGACAGCGTGCTTGTTGTGCCGCAGGAGGCAACCTATGAAATACAAGACAAAGTGTTTATTTATCGCGTGGTAGACGGTAAAGCGACATCGGCTTCTGTTACCGTCTTCCCGGTCAACGACGGTAAAGAATACATCGTGACACAAGGACTGAAAGCCGGCGATGTTTTTGTAGCGGAAGGGGCAGGGATTCTGCAAGAAGGTACACCGATTGCTATCGGAAAGCAATAACTGATAACATTTGTCTAATGAATGATTTTAACGGAAAACGATTATGAAATTACAAACTTTTATAAACCGCCCCATCCTTGCCTGTGTGATATCGGTGCTTATTCTGTTGGTGGGGCTTATCGGCTTGGCCAACCTGCCGATGGAACAATACCCCGATATCGCACCGCCTACCGTCATGGTATCGACCACTTACACCGGTGCCAATGCCGAAACCGTACAGAAATCGGTTGTCGTCCCGCTGGAAGAAGCCATCAACGGCGTAGAGGATATGATTTACATGACTTCCACCTCTACTAATACCGGTGCCGGCGACATCACCGTCTACTTCAAGCAAGGTACCGACCCCGATATGGCGACCATCAACACCAAGAACCGTGTGAGCGAAGCCGAAGGACTGCTGCCTACTGAAGTGACCCAAATCGGTGTAACGGTAGAAAAGCGGCAGAACTCGATGCTGAAAATCATCGCTCTCTATTCGCCCGATGACTCGTACGACCAGACATTCATCAACAACTACTTCAAAATCAACATCGAGCCTCGGCTGTCGCGTATCAGCGGCGTGGGAAACGTCAATGTCATGGGAGATGACTACGCCATGCGCATCTGGCTCGACCCGCAAAAGATGGCGCAATACGGACTGGTGCCTGCCGATGTGACGGCTGTGCTCGACGAGCAGAACGTGGAAGCCGCTACGGGTACTTTGGGTGAGGATTCGGAAAACGCGTTCCAATATACTTTGAAATACCGCGGACGCTACGAGAAGCCCGAAGAGTTCGGCAATCTGGTCATTACATCCTTAGAAAGCGGTGAAGTGATCCGCCTGAAAGACATCGCCACCGTGGAACTGGGGACGCAAAGCTACAGCCACAGCAGTGAAGTAGACGGACATCCGGGAGCCACCGCCATGATTTCGCAAACGGCAGGCTCGAACGCCAACGAAATCATCAGCGAGATAGACAAACTGATGGAAGAAGTGCAGCAGGAACTGCCCAAAGGGCTGGTGCTGGTCGACCTGATGAGTACGAAAGAGTTTCTCGACGCTTCCATCCACGAAGTGGTGAAGACGTTGATAGAAGCCATTGTCCTTGTCGTCCTCGTAGTGTACGTTTTTCTGCAAAGCGTCCGTTCCACCATCATCCCGACCATATCCATTCTCGTGTCGCTGGTGGGAACATTTGCTTTCCTCTACGTGGCAGGATTCTCGCTGAACTTGCTGACCTTGTTTGCCCTTGTATTGGTCATCGGGACGGTGGTCGACGATGCAATTGTTGTTGTAGAAGCGGTGCAGGCACAGTTCGATGAAGGCCTACGCTCGCCCTATCAGGCAACCAACCGGGCGATGGACGGCATCGCGACGGCAATCGTTACTACCTCATTAGTCTTTATGGCGGTGTTTATCCCCACTTCGTTCATGGGTGGCACCAGCGGTACGTTCTACATGCAGTTCGGGCTGACCATGGCGGTAGCGGTAGGTATCTCCGCCGTCAATGCACTGACGCTGTGTCCTGCCCTCTGCGCCCTGCTGATGACTCCTCATGCCGATAAGGCGAGCGGACAGAAGCTGAGTTTCTCATCCCGGTTCCATCAGGCATTCGAAACCTCGTTCAACCGCCTCGTGCTGCGTTATAAGAGCGGTGTGAAATGGTTCTTCCGACGCAAGTGGCTGGTAGGCGCGGGAGTCATCGCTTCCATCGCCCTGCTTGCGGTGCTGATGAAAAACACCAAAACCGGACTGGTGCCCGATGAAGACATGGGTACCGTTTTCGTCAACGTGACCACGCCTCCGGGCAGCAGTCTGTCGCAAACCATTAAGGCTATGGAGGAAGTGGAAGCCTGCATCAAGGACATCCCACAGATAGAGCGTTACTCCAACGTGGCGGGCTACAGCATGTTGGGAGGACAGGCAGCCAGCGGCGGTATGCTCATCGTCAAGCTGAAAAATTGGGACGAACGGCAGGAGGACGAAGACTACATCACCGCCGTCATCGAGGAGATATACCGCCGTACCGCCAACGTACACAGTGCCAAACTTTTCGCCTTTGCCCAACCCACCATCATGGGATATAGCACAGGAAGCGGTGTGGAAGTCTATATCCAAGACCGTGCCGGAGGCGACATCACGACACTGAAAAGCCATGCCGACAAGTTTATCGCCGCACTAAACCAGCGTCCCGAAGTGCAAACGGCTTATTCCACTTTCGACACGAAGTTTCCCCAATACAAAGTGGAGGTGGACGCCGCACGGTGCAAGCGGATGGGCGTGTCGCCCACCGATGTATTGAGCGTGATGTCGGGGTATATCGGAGGCAGCTACTCGTCCAACTTCAACCGTTTCTCCAAGCTCTACCGCGTTTATGTGCAGGCAGACAAGAATTTCCGCCTGGACACCGATGCGCTCAACAACATGTTTGTCCGCACCGATGAGGGGGGAATGGCTCCTATCGGGCAGTTCGTTACCCTGACCAAGACGTATGGTCCCGAAACCCTGACACGCTTCAACCTGTACAGCAGCATCCAGGTAAACGCCATGATGAACGACGGCTACAGCTCGGGCGATGTCATCAAGGCGGTGGAAGAAGTGGCGCAACAGACCTTGCCCGTGGGTTATGGTTACGAATACGGAGGCATCACCCGCGAAGAGGCGGGAAGCGGTTCGAATACCATCATCGTGTTCGCCATCTGCATCGTATTCGTCTACCTCATCCTTTGCGCTCTTTACGAAAGCCTGTTCATTCCTTTGGCGGTTATGTTGAGTGTGCCGTTTGGGCTGTTGGGAAGCTTTACCCTGAGTAACCTGTGTGGGCTGGAGAACAACATCTACATGCAGACCGGACTGATTATGCTCATCGGACTGCTGGCAAAAACAGCGATTCTGGTCACCGAATATGCAGCCACACGCCGCCGGCAAGGCATGAGTCTTGCCCAGGCAGCCGTATCCGCCGCAACTGTCCGCTTGCGCCCCATCATCATGACCGTTCTCTGTATGGTCATTGGTATGCTGCCCTTGGTGTTCGCTTCGGGTGCCGGAGCCAATGGAAACATTTCGTTGGGTACCGGAGTGGTAGGCGGTATGATTGTGGGCACCCTCGCCTTACTCTTTGCGGTACCTGCACTGTTCATCGTCTTCCAAGCCATGCAGGAACGGTTGATGCCTGCAAGAAAGCACGATGATGACTAACTATTTGCTTTGCGATTTGTGGGCGCACCGCCAAACACGCTATGGTATCGCGCCCGCAAAAAGCAAGGTATGATGTTCTGATATATTTTTATTTCGACACACCTTTTATATATATATATGAGAAAACTATTATTCGCAGCCGCAACGGTATGTCTATTGGGAAGTTGCGGCATTTACAACCGATACGAACGCCCGGAACTCTCCGTTGCAGCAGACAGCCTTTACCGGACAGAAGTAAAGGCTGATACCGCTTCTTCGGTCGCAGACCTGTCGTGGAAAGAACTTTTCACCGACCCTTATCTGCAAGCCTTGATACAACAGGCATTGGAAATGAACACAGACCTGCGTATCGCTTACCTGAAAGTGAAAGAAATGCAGGCACAGCTTGTCTCTGCCAAACTTGCTTACCTCCCTTCCGTGCAGCTTGACCCTCAAGGTACACTGAGCAGCCAGGATGGCAGCAAAACCAGTAAGACTTATGAGGTAGGGGCTTCGGCAAGCTGGGAAATAGATATTTTCGGTAAACTGACCAATGCCAAACGCAGCGCACGTGCCGCACTGGAGGAAAGCGATGCTTACCGTCAAGCTGTACAAACCCAACTGATAGCCACTGTAGCAGACAGTTATTACACCCTCCTGATGCTGGACGAACAGGAGCGCATCACATCCGAAACGGTTGCAAGCTGGAAAGATTACGTCCATAGCCTCTATGTACTGATGCAGGCAGGTGAAGCCGACCGTGCCACCGTAAGCCAGGCAGAGGCGAGCCGTGCCTCGGCAGAAGCATCCCTGCTCAGCCTGCAACAACAAATAGCCGAAACAGAGAACAGTTTGTCTTCCGTCTTGGGCGAAGTGTCTCACCGTATCCAGCGCGGGAACCTGAGCAATCAGCGGTTTCCTCAACGTCTGTCTACAGGGGTACCTCTCGAACTGCTCTCCCGCCGTCCTGACATCCGGCAGGCTGAGGCAGCATTGAAACAGGCTTTTTATGCCACCAACCAGGCACGTGCCGCTTTTTATCCCAGCATTACGTTAAGCGGTTCGGCAGGCTGGACCAATAACGGAGGAGCCGTCGTTACAAACCCGGGGAGTTGGCTGCTGCAAGCCATCGGGTCTTTGGTACAGCCTATATTCAATCGTGGGCAGAACATTGCCAATCTGAAAACAGCGAAGGCACAACAGGAAGAAGCCTTGCTCACATTCCGTCAATCGCTGCTCGATGCCGGAAAAGAAGTGAATAACGCTCTTATCCAATGGCAAACCGCCCGTGAACGTATCCGGCTGGACGAGGAACAGGTGAAGCATCTGCAAACAACAGTTCACGACACTGAACTGCTGATGGAATACGGCACGACCAATTACCTGCAAGTGCTCACCGCCCGCCAGTCGCTCTTGTCTGCAAGGCTGGATTGTGCTTCAGACTGTTATCAGGAAATCCAGGGTGTCATCAACTTGTATCATGCCTTGGGTGGAGGCGCAGAGGCAGATTTATGACTTTCATGCTCTATATGCAGGGTCTGCTTGTGAAAGCCGGCCCTTCAAGCCATCCCCGACACACCGGCAGGATGGCTTGTTATCTCATAATTTATTGGCACATTATCTCATTATTTATTGACACATTGGCACATTAGCATGTCAGTTCATTGTCAATTAAGAAAACTTTATTATCTTTGTCGGCGGTATAATTTATAAAAATATTCGTACTATGGACCGCACGAACATTATCGGAGAAAAAATAAAGGATTTGCGCACCGCCAAGGAAATCAGCATCGACGAACTGGCGGAACGTACAGGGCTTACCACCGGACAGATTGAACGCATAGAAAACAACATTGACATCCCCTCGCTTGCCCCGCTGCTGAAGATAGCGCGCGCACTGGGTGTACGGCTGGGGACTTTCCTTGACGACCAGTCGGAAGAAGACGGCCCCGTGGTGTGCCGCCGCGGAGAAGCGGACGACACCATCAGCTTTTCGAACAATGCCGTCGACGCACGCCAGCACATGCACTACCATTCGCTCTCGCGCAGCAAGGCGGACCGCCACATGGAACCGTTCATCATCGACATCGATGCGAACAACGATGCCTTTACCCTGTCGGCACACGAAGGGGAGGAGTTCATCATGGTGCTGAAAGGAACGCTCGAAATCAATTACGGGAAATATACTTACCTGCTGGAAGAGGGGGACACGATTTATTACGACTCCATCGTGCCGCATCACGTGCATGCCTTCGAAGGACAGGCGGCACAGATTCTGGCGGTGATTTATACACCGGTTTGACGGTGGATGTATGTTTCACCACAGATTACACAGATTTTATCAATTAATAATTAACAATTAATAATTGGCAACGGAAACATCCGCCGTTATTCATTTTTAATTAAATCTGTGTCCTCTGTGGTGAATGAATCGATTATTTTTAATCTGTGTAATCTGTGGTGAAAACTTAAATATTATGATTCAACTTTCAGAACGGACATTGGGCGACTGGCTGGAACACTGGGCTGCCGTGTCGCCGGACAAAGAATACCTGGTTTATTCCGACCGCAACCTGCGCTTTACGTGGAGCCAGTTCAACCGCCGTGTGGACAACATGGCAAAGGGGCTGCTTGCCATCGGGGTGACCCATGGCACACATGTGGGCATCTGGGCGAAAAACGTGCCCGACTGGCTGACCTTCCTCTATGCCTGTGCCAAGATAGGTGCCGTAGCCGTTACGGTGAACACCAACTACAAGCAGGCGGAACTGGAATACCTGTGCGAGAACTCGGACATGCATACCCTCTGCATCGTAGACGGTGAGCGGGACAGCAATTTTGTGGAGATGACCTACAAGATGCTGCCCGAACTGAAGACTTTCGAGCGCGGGCACATGAAGAGCAAACGCTTCCCCTACATGCGCAACGTTATCTATATCGGGCAGGAGAAATACCGCGGGATGTATAATACGGCGGAAATCTTGCTCCTGGGGAACAACATCGAGGATGATGTGCTGGCGGAAGCCAAGAAGAAAGTGAACTGCCACGACACGGTGAACATGCAATACACGTCGGGCACTACGGGATTCCCCAAAGGCGTGATGCTGACGCATTACAACATTGCCAACAACGGTTTCCTGACGGGCGAGCACATGAAGTTTACCCAAGACGACAAATTGTGTGTATGTGTGCCCCTGTTCCATTGTTTCGGCGTGGTGCTTGCCACGATGAATTGCCTCACCCACGGCTGTACGGAGGTGATGGTGGAACGTTTCGACCCGCTGGTGGTGCTGGCATCCGTCCATAAGGAACGCTGTACGGCGCTTTACGGTGTGCCTACGATGTTCATCGCCGAGCTGAACCACCCGATGTTTGACATGTTCGACCTTTCGTGCCTGCGTACGGGCATCATGGCAGGCTCGCTCTGCCCCGTGGAGCTGATGAAGCAGGTGGAGGAGAAGATGTATATGAAGGTGACCAGCGTGTACGGGCTGACCGAAACTTCGCCGGGCATGACGCATAGCCGCATAGACGACCCTGCCGAGGTGCGCTTCAACACCGTGGGGCGTGACTTTGAGTTTACCGAGGTGAAGGTTATCGACCCCGAGACGGGCGAGGAATGTCCCGTAGGCGTGCAGGGCGAGATGTGCAACCGGGGCTACAACAACATGAAGGGTTATTACAAGAACCCGCAGGCCACCGCCGAGGTGATAGACCGGAACGGTTTCCTGCACTCGGGCGACTTGGGCGTGAAGGACGAGCACGGAAATTACCGCATCACGGGGCGCATCAAGGACATGATAATCCGCGGGGGCGAGAACATTTATCCGCGCGAGATAGAGGAGTTCCTCTACCAGATGCCGGGCATCAAGGATGTGCAGGTGGCAGGTGTGCCGTCGAAGAAATACGGCGAGGCGGTAGGTGCCTTCATCATCCTGCACGAGGGCTGCACGATGAACGAGTTCGACGTGCGCGAGTTCTGCGAGGGCAAGATTGCCCGCTACAAGATACCGAAGTATATCTTCTTCGTCAAGGAGTTCCCCATGACGGGAAGCGGAAAGATACAGAAGTTCAAGCTGAAAGAACTGAGCCTCAAGCTTTGCGCGGAGCAGGGGATTGAGGTGGTTTAGTTTTTTTTTAGGTGACTAGGTACTAGGGAACTAGGTGACTAGGTACTAGGTACTAGGTGACCCAATGGTATCTGAAACCTAGTCACCTAGTCCCTAGTCACCTAGTCCCTGGTTCCCCTACCTCATATTGCGGTATTGTTTGGGCGATACTCCGGTATAGCGCTTGAAGTATTTCCCGAAGAAAGAGATGTCGGGAAAGTTCAGCGAATAGGCAATCTCCTGTATGGTCAGTTCGGTGGAGCGTAGTTTGGCTTGTGCATCCTTGATGACGAATGCCGAGATGATGTCGGTCAGTGTCCTTCCTGTTGTTTTTTTGATGGTGGTGCTCAGGTGTTGGGGCGAAAGATGCATTTTGTCGGCATAGAACGAGATGTTCCGTTCGGTCTTGTAGTTTTCTACTACGACACGTATCAGTTCTTTCACGATTTCCTGGCTGCGTGTATAATGCTGGGCGTTTTTTGCCAGTGGTTCTTGCCTGTTGATATTTCCCAATTCAATAATCAGTCCGGTCAGAATCAGCGGAAGCTGTTCTTCCCTTATCAGCACATTGCCCAGCCTTTTTGCCTTTATCAGTACTTTGAAATAATCGCCGAACAGGTCTGCCATTTCAGGAGACAAGCTGATGACCGGTTCTTCCAGAATAGAGGGGGCATACTGTATTGTGTTGGAAAACAGGAAAGGGTGCTGTATCAGTGTGGAGGAGAATCCGACAAAGGCGAACCGGCAATCGGGGGTATCTTCTGTTATCTGTACGAACTGGTTGGGATAGATTACGGCTATCGTATTCTTTTTCAGTTCGTATTGGGTCAGGTGGATGGTGATTTTGCATTTTCCTCTTACACAAAGCAATATCAGGCACCCTGATATCTGCTCTGGAGTTTCGAAAAGTTTCTTAAGATTACCGATTACATCAATGCCTGCTATGAAGTGGGTTTCGGCGGGTATAGCGGTTAGTGAACTTACTCGTTTCATTATTTCCTTCTTAATATTAGCAAGCAAATATAGATTTTTTATGCTTCAGTTCCAAATGTGCTTCGTCTGCTTTTCCGAACTTTAAAAGAACTTTGCAGAAGTTAAGCCGGCACCAAGTGGTGCCGGGTTCTTATTTTCCGTCTTTCAATTTTTTTATCAGCCACGAAGAAGCTACAGAGGTGGCATATGGCAAGTTGTCGCCGAATCCGTGGTTTTCTCCCGGTATCAGGGTCATTTCGCTTTTCTTCATGGTCTGATGGAACCTTTCTCCGTAAGTGTAAGGTACTATCCGGTCGTCCATTCCGTGTATCACAAGTACAGGGCCGTCGTACCGGCTTGCCGTTTCATATATCGGCAGTTCGAGGGCGGTCTGGATGTAGTTTCTTCCCAGTTTGTGTCCTGAGGGCATGGTGATGTATTCAGGGGCGTGCCAGGGGTCGTATACGACTCCCATTGTGTTGCCCCGCAGGGCATCATCGCGCAATACGGCGGCAGGTGCCATCAGTACTACGCTCCGGATGGCATATTTGCCCAGTCGTCCTGCGGTCATTGCCGAAACCACCCCTCCTTGCGAATGTCCCAGCAGGGAGATGCTGGCGGTTTGCGGCAGGTTGCGTGTAAAGGCTATGACGGCCAGTGCATCGTCTATTTCATTGGGGACGGTCATATTGATGAAATCACCTTCGCTTGCTCCATGTCCGTTGAAGTCGAAACGCACTACGCCGATTCCGGCTTCTGTCAGCTTGTCGCTGATGGTGTCGAACAAGGGTCCTTGCATATTGGCGGTAAATCCGTGGCAGAGTATGACCATCGGGCATTTTTCTCCTTGTTGGAGTGCTGGGAGCTGCAGGCGTGCCGCCAGTCGTCCCATCGGCCCTTTGATGTAGAAAGTAGAGTCGGTTTGTGCCGATGCGCTGATGCAGCCCAGCATGAGGGCAAGTGTAAAGAATAGTTTTTTCAGTTTCATATTGTCTTTAGAATTTATGGATGAACGCATTTCACCTTCATCCTATTGGCATTTTGCGGATAAATTTAAACAGGCTCTTAGAAGCTGTTTTGAATTTATCGTGCGATGATTTGGGATGAGTTTTTGAGGCATTTTCGCTTCTGTGATGAGGAAGATAGCGGGCTATCTGA
>NZ_NFJA01000069.1:0-20014 GCF_002159615.1 Bacteroides sp. An279 | reverse complement strand
CTGACCATCGATTATGAATTCCTTGCTGAAACCGCAGAAGCTATGGTACAGATTGCATTCATCCAAATCATGCTTAACAAATTTATCGAATGAAATCAAAACAGCTTCTTAATAAAAGTAAAATAATGTTCCTCGTAAAAATCAATCATTATTTCATGAATAAAATCATCACAAAGACCTATTAATTGATTAATCGTTTCTTTTCTTGGAAGATTCAAAACTTCGAGTTTTTTACCTAAAAAACTTCTACCAAAGTGGTAATAAGAATAATAAAAGAATATACCACATGAAAATAGTTTCTTATTTTTTATCCATAAATAATCATTATCAAAATGTGGATATTTTTCCTAAACTTAGAGAAATAATCGCCCTCTACTTCAGCCCATGACTGAAAATTATCAAAATCTTTCATCTTCTGTTAGGTTGGATATTCTCGCTGGTTAAATAATTATATATGGTTTGTTTAGACTTAATGCCGGTGATTTCCATAATCTGCGAAACTGCGGTCCCAGCTTTGTAAAGTTGGATGACAGCCTCCTTCTTAGGCTTCTTCATCTTAGTCCCTTCCTGCCTCCCGAACTTGACACCTCGCTTCTTGGCTGCATCGATTCCGGCTTTGCATCCTTCGAGAATAAGATTGCGGTTATACTCGGCCAGTGATGCAAGTATCTGCATGGTGAATCTGCCTACGGCTGTAGCAGTATCAAGATTATCCTGAAGGGAAACAAGTTTAATGCGTCGTTCCTCCAGCTTGGCACAAAGGTCAAGCATCTCCTTAACTGATCGGCCTAATCGGTCCAACCGGTAAATGACAAGTGTGTCGCCGGAACGCAGGTAATCCATGCAAGCAGTCAGACCTTCACGCTTGAACTCCTTCCCGGAGATTTTGTCCGTGAAGATCCGGATGCACCCAGCATTGTTCAGTGCATCTTCTTGAGAAGAAAGATTCTGCTCTCTCGTACTCACCCTGGCATATCCTATTTTTTCTCCCATAGTCTAAATTATACTTGATTTTTCAAAATTATGGTATTTAGACTTAAAAAGCAAGAAAAAAGCCCTATATATATAATGTATAAGGCAAATTCATGAAGTCTACAGTAAACTATAGTTTAATTTAGTCTTCTAAATCAACATTATTCAACTCATCTATTTTACTTTTTATTATGTAATTGTATTTATATATATCAAATAAAGTTCTTTGTATAGCGACCAATTCAAATAGAATCTCAGGATTAGAGCAACCTTTCTCGATATTACATATTATATGATGAAACTTATTCTTGAAAGTTTCAACAACATTACGTAAATTAGGATTTATACTAAATATATTATTAGCTTATGATAATGCAAGACTCATTAGAGTTCCTATTGCTCAGATTATAGACAAGAAAGAAAGAGTACAATATAAAAGGAATAAGAACAAGGTAGTATTTGCGTGTCCGGCAAAAAAAACCGACATTATTTATACTGAGGTTAAAGGTCCAAATGACAATAACTTTATAAGAGTTGATGATGTTCTAAAAATCAAGGAAGGGAAGATTACTGATGGAGGTGAAAGAATTTCAGTAGTAGACAATGATGGACTGGTCAGATGCGAAATATTATCATCTGAACATAAAGAAGCACTTAATAAGATATATGACCTTAAAACTACACAATTAGGACATATATTAAATAATACCTGGTGTGCCAAAGAGTCAGAATATATTCTGAAATTATTGAATAAATAATAATATGTAAAGGAAGGTGTGGATTTTCTACAAGGTTGATAATAGATGTTGAAATCCGCACTTTTCTTGGTTATTTCTACTCTCGTACAAGTACCTCTATTCCAAATAAACCTTATTACTGAAAACCAAAAAGCGATTTTAGTAGGACTAAAGCCTTATCAACCTCAGCTTGTTCAACTTTCATAAGGTCATCACCCCAAGATTCGGGAAAGTCAATAATTGATTTACCGTTGTTCAAGACTGCATCCCTGATGACCTTCTTAACGTTCGGAAAAGATGGCTCTATATTGAAGAACAAGCAATGGCGTACAGCCATTGAAAGAGTTTCCTCGTCTACAAAGAAACGGATAACCACATTCATGTGAACCAGACTTTTCTGTTCATATTTTTTCCTTCTGAATTGTAGTTTTGACAAACGTGAATAGAAGAAAGACGGCACATCCTTACCTTCGGACACAAGCCTTTTCATTTCATCCTGTATTTCACTGATACCGTCACGGATATCAGTAAGGTCTGTACAGTTCGAAGCGATAGCATAAGGTGAAAGTTTTGTTTTCATATCCATGTGATTAATATAGTTAAACATCATATCTATAGTTCTTATAGGTTGTGACACGGATATCCACTGCATCATATATATAGTCAGTATGGACTGATGCCATAATCAAGCCATTACATTCCAGAATATGGTATATTGTATATCTGGCAGTAATCTTATTATCTATGATAACGTACTCAACACTTTTGAAAAAGCCTTGAACAGACTTTCCTTTTGTATCAGTGATTATCACAAGCTTACCCTTGAATTGGTCAAGTTCAACAGTTTTCTTTTGAGCACTCTTCAACATCAAGTTGGCTCCTTTCAAATAATCCAAAATTGTTATTACAGGTTTCATTGGCAAATAATTAAAATGTTATAAGATTGATGAATAAAATGATGTAGTTTTTGGGGGATTTCGAAAATTTTCTTTTCAGGTTATATAGTTGCTGTCATATCGGTAATTTCTAATGATTAACGCTATTTGATTGTGTCACGCAATCAAATTATAAGAGAACCATTTCCTCGGCAAACCTCTCTATCCAGTTAACGATATAGTTCATGTTGTATTCAGAAATAATGATGGCTTCCGTTTCACTTATCTGCGTAAACCTAGAAGATTCGTATCCGTCAATGAACTCCTTTAAACTCCTAACACCGAACATTTCCTTTTCTTCTTCAAACTCTTTGTCTATTTCAGCAAGCGGCTTATTGAATGTAATGCGCAAAGTTTCGTAATTCTTTTCCATGGTATAGTTATTTAAAGTTGAACAATGGTAATATTTCCGTACACTTTTCCGAATGTTTCAGATAAATCATCAAAGTATCTGCTGCCGTACTCACATGTAAGTTCTTTTGTCCAAGAATCAAAGCTGAAAGATTCCGTGTAGTCTTTCGTTACATCCACATAGTCCTCCATACCACTTTGGCACGCAATGGTATACCGCTGTACTTTAAACAATATACTTAAACTCATGTATCTTATGGTCTGTTTCTTGACCATCATTTCAATCCACATCATAATGTATATCTTTAAATTGTTTTGCTACTTTTTCTTGAAAAAGTAGTCACAACCTATAAAAAGGTTGTGCTACTCGATTCACTTAGATTCTGCCTTCATCTGCATAACTGTAATAAGAATCATTACAGATAATAACATGGTCAAGCATTCGGATATTGAGCGTATTTGCTGCCTTTACTGTTGATTGCGTCAGCTTATCATCTTCTGTACTTGGATTATGATTCCCACTCGGATGATTGTGACAAAAGATTAGTGAAGTAGCCTCACATAAAATAGCCTCTTTAAGCACCACCCTAACATCAACCAAACATGTGTTAAGACCACCCGATGAAATACGTACTCTCTTAATAACCCTAAAAGACTGATTCAGATAAATAGCCCAACATTCTTCTGTCTTGTTATCTCCCATAACGGGATGCATATAGTCATAAATATCTGTACTCTGTCTAATAACCGGTCTTTGGCTCTTATTAGAGTTACAACGCTTATAAAGCTCCACTCCTGCCATAACCAAATTGCGCTTGCCCGGTGTCATCTGCGCCAGTATCTCATCGAAATTGCACTCTTCACCATAGACCACCTCCTTTTCCTGTACCGTACTGACCATTACTGAACTGTTGGTAAGAATGTACACAAGTTCTGAGCTATCCATAAGTCTGTAGTCACCGTTTACTTCAAATCCTTTTCTCATATCCGTATGCTTTAGAGGGTTAAACTTGAATTATTCTTCAGCTAGATTTAGACCTTTTTTAAACCTTTGTCTTGGTTTGGTCTTTTGTCCGCTGACTTTTTTTTATTGGGAATCATTCCCCATCTGAGTTTGAGCCTTTTTTTTACGGCATTGACATTTCAGGGAAAGTGGAATTAGAAAAGTTTTGAACGGGAAAAATGTTGGGGAGACCTGACGACATCGTTATTTTTTCCGGGCAAAGGCTCGAAGCCGGAACTCTTTCATTTCCACTATCCCCTTATAAATTTGCCGTCAAAAACAAAGGCTCTCAGACGGGGTATACCGGACTTCGAATGAGGAAGCGGACAGCAGAAAAGACCAATGAAAGACAACCGGAAAAATAATTCATACCGATTATTCAAAGGGTGCACAAGGAGCTTTTGCGACATACCTTAATAGGGCGGTGGAATAAGAGGTATGTATATTGAAGGAAAGTATAAAATCCACAGAAACGAACTCTTAAAGCGAAACCTTATGGGTTTTACTGAACAAGATGGTTTAATTAGGTTTCATGAAAATAAATACTCTTATAGTAACGTGAGTTCGAAATAAAATCAAAAAATAGCAAGTTGTCCGTCATTGACAAAATTCACGTCAATGGCGGGCTTCTTTTCAAAAAAACAGTATGCCGCGATAGCCGACAAGGAGTTGGCTATAAAGTTATTGAATGAACGATGTCTTGAGTGTTCAATCTGTGCTATGTTCTTCAGTTCGTCATTGACCGTTTCAATCAAGGCTCTTTTTCTGAGCAGAATCTTGTCAGCGACACTCATCAGTGAGTTCTTCATATTATTTTTAACTTTAGTGACAAGCTGTATGCGATTAAGGAAGAGGTTCTCAAATAAAGCCTGACCGATATATCCTTTGTCTGCGCATAGTTTTCCTTTGATGTTTTCCAGAAACTTGCCTTGTTTCAACGGTTCCCGGTCATCCACGTTTCCAGGCGTGAACATGAAATTGAGTATCTCTCCTTTGTCATTGATTATCAGATGTAGCTTGAATCCGAAGAACCATCCCATAGAACATTTCCCACGCTCGGCAAGTCCTTTAAATGTCTTATGAATCAGGATTCTTTGGTTACGACATACACGCAAGGGAGTGGAGTCGACGAAACTGATACCGGTACAGGTTCCCAGCAGGACTTTTTTGATGAAGATGGTCAGGGGAAGTAATACTTCCTTCTCCAGTTCCACAAAACGGTTATAGGAAACCTGACGCGGAAAAAGGTGTTTCAGATGTTTGCAGACATACTCCTTGTAGTAATGTTTGAAACAACGGAAACCACCGGAGTGGAACAGGATTAAAATAACCATAATCTCGGCATCACTCATACGGTTGGGTTTATTACGATGCCTGGTCTTCTTGTCCTCAATCATATATTTTTCCTGTTGCAAAGCAAATTCCTTGCAAAAATCATCGGCCATATAATAAATCTCTGTAATTTTAGACTCCGGAAACATAGTGGTAATCGTTTAAATCTTATAATTCGGCACTATAAATTTAATACTTTTATCGCTATGTTCCTAATTATCACTGAAATATATTTATTCTTATTTCGAACTCACGTTACTTTACAAAGGGATTGAAAAACCTTAGCAAAAAAAGAAACGCACAAAGCGGGAGATTGATTCCGCACATGCGTTTCTTTGAGAGAGAAAAAAACAATTACTTCACATACGGAGCTATCAGTGCCTCAAAAGCCTCATCGTCTGATGGACGCGGAGCATCTATAGAAATAATCTTACCTTCCTTATCAAACAGCATAAAACGAGGGATAAACGTGATATTATATTCTTTGGCAAATTCCGATTCAAAGTTATCGGGAATGATGTATTGTTGCCAAGACGAATTATCCTTCTCCAATTTATCAAGCCACTCTTTCTTGTCTCGATCCAACGAAATGCTTACAAACTCAATGTTCGGGTTATCTTTATACTTTTCCACTTTTTTCTCCACAAAAGGAATTTCCAGACAGCAAGGACCGCACCAGGTCGCCCAAAAGTCGATATAGGTTACTTTGCCTTTTCCTACCACATCCAGGAAGTGCACAATCTTCCCTTCCTTGTCCTGCATTTCAAAATCGGTAGCCTTCACACCCGGCAACAATTTGGCCAACGAATTATAAATAGCTTCATTTTCTTTGAACTCTTCACTCTTGCCGGAAATTGTCCGATAAAGCTCAAACGTTTTCGCAAGTCCCGAAACGTCCGAATTCGACAGCATCTGCGTCATTCGCTTATCGGCAACCTGCCCGGCCCACTCCTTATTGGCTATGTTGTCACGCAGATAACAAAAGAAGCGTATTCCATAATCCATACCTTTATACAAGTCGGGCGACTGCTCCAACCGGAAATCTATCACCTCAATCAACAGATATGGACTCACCTTCGGGTCATTCAAATCTATAGAATTAACAAAAGCCATAAAACCGGCATCTTTGCTGGCATCATTCCCGTCATTTTTCAACCGCCGATAATATATAAATTCCATATCATTCATCATCAAATCCAATTCGGCAGTCTTCTCTTTTGCAAAAGCTTCGCATGTGCCTTCCAACGCCTTGTGCATACGCTGCTTCTGTTCGGCAATCTGATTCATGTAATTCTCAAAGGTAACAGGCGTTCCATCTGCATTCTTGAATACATAATTGTAAAATGGAGGAGTATTGAGATAATCAGATTCTTTCTTTCCCGTACCGGTAAATACGGCAGTAAGCTTATAATCCGGAACAGTAGCATCACCTATTGTTATTTCACCGTCTGCACCCGTAATCTTAACATCCAGTTTTCCTCCCGGTATCAGATAGCAATGAACACTCTTCTTGTTTTTCAGATAGTTTAAGACAAGCGACCCTTCTTCAGCCTTCTGTAAGTTTTTTACTTCATACGAGAAAGAACCGTCTGCCTGCAAGGGGATAGTGTCAGACTGTCCCCTCCGTGCAAGTATAAACTCACCCTTTCCTTGATAATCAGGTACATTTCCTGTAAGTAGAACCGAATTTTCAGATTGTGCGGAGCAAGCTACCCAGCCTGCTACCAAAGTGGCATACGCCACTAACCTTAAAGATTTCATAGTTTTATGTTTGTTAAAAATAGATTATTACTGTCCCCTCCATGACTCATTCCATTCAAGAACCGTTTCAGGAATTGCTGTTTTCAATCCGCTTTCATCTAATGTGAAAGTCTGCTCACCGTCAAAATGAGTAACAGGTTTCATATCCTGGAACAAAGGATCATTCCACAAACGACGGACGGTATACCAGCGATAGCCCGTAGCCATAAACTCGCGGTTCAGTTCGTCCACACAGAAGCGTATCAAATCTTCTTTGGTTGTAACCGAAGACGGGACCTCTTCATGTCCCGGCAACACACGGTACTTACGGAAGTCGGCCAATATCTGACGTGCATTATCTTCACTGCCCACACGTGCCTCACATTCTGCCAGCATCAGATATACCTCGGGCAGGTTAAGTCCAAGATTGATTTTATCACCAAGAAAGCCGGGATAAGGATAAGTCAACGGAGTTCCTTCTCTGTTGACCGTACAAATCAGATTCCGGCGCAGGTCATATTCGTCATACAACGCATAAAATTCAGGATTCAGATAAAAGGTAATTTGATCACCATATACAAAGTAATAAGAGTTCATCATTGTATTCTGTTTGCACCACAATACCTGACTGCTTCTGAACAGATATGGCAAGATATCCATATCACTATACAGTTCATCCGCCGTCAGCTCACGGTAGCCATAAGGACGCATCAGCTCATTGTAATCCAACAGATAAACTTCCGCAGCACTTTTCGGCAACAGCTCATAAGCGGTACGCAAGGCAGTAAGCGCCTTGTCATATTTCCCCATCAGGAAATACACCTTACCCATCAGTCCGTAACCGGTAGGTTTGTATACCCGCATCCGGTGGTCTACACGGTCTTCCAGATTAGGGCAGGATTCCTCCATTTCGGTAGTGATGAAATCATACATCTCTTTCATGGTGGCACGCCGGTAATTCATAACCGAAGTATTAGCTTCCGTCACCAACGGAACAGTCAATTCTGTTTCGGCATAACTCTCGTCATAAGGCAGGGCAAACCATTGTGCCAGCAGGAAGTGCATGTAAGCCCTACTGACGCGTGCTTCCGACTGCAAATAGAGCTTTTCCTTTTCGCTGCCGGTGGCACTCATCACTCCGTTTACAATGGAATTGAACACATAAATCTGTTTATAAGGCTCTACCCATTCCGAACTTTCCTGGTCGCCACGGTATACTTCCTGTTTGTATTGGAACGCATTTTTTATTGATGAGCCATAAAATGTATTCATATCCAACTGCGAATAGCAGTCTGGTGTAAATATCAGGTCGTCACTTCTCCAGAACGCATAATAATCATGACTTAAGCTCAGATTCATAAACAGTGTAGTATTAAACATACCGTTGTACTCATTTACGGAAGTCGCGATGGCCTTTCCACGAGGAGCCTCATCTAAAAAACTGTCGCAACTCGAAAGTAAGTTTGCAGAAAGCAACAGACAGCCCGCTGCTATATATGCTATCTTTTTCATATTCATTACTAATTTGTTTAGAAATTAATGTTTACTCCTACCGAATAGGTCGGACCAAACTTCTCCTGATAGTTATTAGAAAATCCCGAATATGCGTATGCTTCCGGATCAATTCCTTCGTTATTTGCTGCCCAATAGAAGAGATTGCCTATTTGCAGATTTATCCGGGCGCTTTCAGCATAAAACTTACGACAAAGTTCTGAAGACAGACGATATGTAAGTGTCAAATCGCGTAATTTGATATAAGACGCATCCAATACATTACGATCGGCATAATAATACGGCATAAAATCCGAATCCTCGGAATATGCAGAATATCTAGGAATATCCGTATAAGCCTCATCTCCTGGTTGACGCCAGCGTTTATCAAAATCCCGATATAGATTACCTGTTAAACGTCTTCCGCTAAATGAACTATCGTTGCCTATTGCAACACACTGTTTTCTCATTTTATTTCCAAAATTATAAATGAACATAAATGAAAGCTCCCAGTCTTTGTAAACAAACCGGTTGGTCAAGGCACCGTAATATACCGGAATGGTTGTACCGGAATACACTTCATCGTCCTCATCAAGCGTATACAAATCATCGCCCGAAATCAATTCGCCCTCTTTATTGTATGCCTGTGGCAAACCTTCCTCATCCAAACCTGCATAACAATATGAGAACAATGGACCAGTAGGATAACCTTCTCTATAACCTACCCTTTTTTGCATCAAATTAATTGCATCAGTACTTTCTACTTCCAATTTAAGCACTTTGCTTTTATTTTGAGAGAAAGTCAAAATGGTGTACCAATTAAAGTCGTCCGACTTGATATTATGACTGTTGACACTTATTTCCAGACCTTTGTTCGATACAGAACCGATATTTCCCACAGCCATTGCCCAACCTGAGGTAGGATTTAGTGACATCGGTGCAATCAAATCGGTAGTCTTCTTGTCATAATAATCCAATGTTACATTCAAACGATGCTTCAATACAGAGAGGTCAAATCCTAAGTTATACGTACGGGTTTTCTCCCACGTAAGCTTGTTGTTGGCTGGAGTAGAAATGTCATAACCGCTTTCTTCAAACCAGGGACTGCTCGTCGCACTCAGGATGTCGTACTTTCCACCCATGCCCGGGTCGGGAGAGTTACCGGCAAAACCGTAAGTGGCACGCAATGTCAGGCTGTTAAGCCAATCATAACGGTCCATAAAACGCTCTTCCGAAATTTTCCATGCCAGACCGACAGACCAGATAGGCTTGTATTGGGTATCGGGATCACTGCCGAAAAGGTTTGACTGATCCATACGCAGGCTGGCATTCAGCACATACTTGTGATCGAAAGTATAGGCAGCGTTACCATAGAGAGAGAAATAGCGCCGCATGATTTCATTCTGTGAGAAGTATCTGTAAGAAAAGCCGTTTGATTCACCGTAAACAGGATTGCTGATATAATTGCGCAAGGCATAAATGTCATAATCCGTTCCAAGCATGGTCTGCATATCATATCCCCGCACAAAGGAATTATAGGTTGTACTGACATACTCACGCAACTCTGTACCCAACAAAGCTGTTATCTGATGCTTCCCATCCTGAAAATCACCGTCATAAGTAAGCTGGTTACGGAATGTCCAGTCAGTAACCAGACCGTTGTCCAAGGTAAAGTGTCCGCCCTTTGCCGGTAATACGCATTCCAGTGTATTAGCATCGGTCGCCTGCAGACGTTCTTCGCGCACCGCATACGTTTCCTGTGGAAGAAATGTTTCAGTCTTGGTATGAAAGCGACTGTACTGGTAACGTGTTTCATACCGCAAGCCTTTCAACAGAGAGAAAGTCAGACCGGTATTTACACGCAGATTGGTACTGATTTGCTTGCTACTGGAACTGTTAAGATCATCTACCGGGAAAAAGCTCGTATCAATGTTAGTCAGCTCTTCCGCCTTTTCACGCTTGTCATCGGCAACGTAATAAACAGCCCAGTCGACAGCTTCTCCATTCTCGTCATAGAAGGTAGCGTATGGCAAATCACGATATATGGCCGTATAGGTCCAAGGCTCTACTTTCTTGTTCAGACTTCCGTATACACCATTCACCGTATAATCCCACTTCAGCCATGGTGTCAGGTTAAAATTCTGCTTGATATTGAACGTAAAACGATTGTTCATATCCTTTAAGGTTCCCTGTTCGCCAATATATCCCAGCGACACATAAAAATTCTGCTTGTCTGTTCCTCCGCTCAATGATATGGTGTGACGGGTCATCCATTTGTCACTCATAAAGTTGTCTTCGTAACTTTTCCGTCCATCCTGTGCCGCCAAACGTGCCAATGCCGCATCCCGTTCTTCCATGGAGATTTTCCCCATCTTATAAGCATACATGTAACGTTCGTGAGGTAATACAAAGGGATCTGAACCATAACTTGTCGCTGTAGTAGAAACATAGTCATAATCATATACTTCTGAATAAATGTCAAAAATTTCCTGCGCATTCTTCATAAAGGTAGCGCCGTCCATCATCTTCATGTATCCGTAATCGGGCTTTCCGATATAAGTAAATGAACCGTCGTATGAGATATGGGTTTTGTTACTTTTCTGCCCTTTCTTGGTAGTAATAACCACTACACCATTGGCTGCTTGAGAACCCCAAATGGAGGCAGCCGTTGCGTCTTTCAGCAACGTGACGTTTTCAATGTCATTTCCATTAAGCAAGGTTTCCACCTGATCTTCCTCCAAAGGCATACCATCAACAACAAACAGAGGAGAACGATTTGAATATACAGAAGTAATTCCACGAACAATATATTTGTCGGCCCCCTCGCTCATGTTTACGCTCAAACCGGTAGCCAAACCTTCAAGGCTCTGTATGATGCTTCCCGTCAAGCCGATTTTGCTACTGACAGCGTCGCCTTTGATGATTCCATAAGAACCGGCACTTCTTTCCCGCGAAAGAGTCTGATAACCGGTAACCACCACATCACTAAGCAGCTGACTGTCATCTACCATAATAACCTTCAATGATTTGCCCGACGAGGCAGTTACTTCCTTATCATTTTTCCCGATATAGGAAAGAAGAAGCTTCACCGACTTCTTATCTCCCGAACTGAGCGAAAAGTTTCCGTTCAAATCGGTAATTGTACCTTCGTTCGTTCCCAAAACCCTTACGGTAACTCCAATCAGAGGCTCACCGTGCTCGTCAACTACCTGTCCGTTGACAGAGCCCGATAATGACTGCTTCAGTTTCCGCTCTGCCGCAACACGAAACACATGTATAAAGCGGTTATCTATTTCATAGTTCAAATCCGTATTCTGCAACAGTTCTGACAAGGCCGTCTGAACCGTAACATCCTTGAGTGTTACACTCACAGTATATTTCCCGACATCTTCGTAGGCAAACTGAATCTTGTAGTAGCCCGACAAACGTTCCACCTGCCGGAGCGCTTTCGACAACTGTTCATTCTTACACTGATAAGTAATGTTTTTTGGATTCACATCCGGCTGTGCCATCATTGCGTTAATGGAAAACAAACAGCCCAACAGTAGCAGGAACCATCTCCCCCTAGCTTTTTCTTTCTCTTTGCATAAATTTTGCATAGCGCATTTGTTTAACGGTTAATAATAAATAATACCATAATGTTACCGGATACAGCCATTACCTGTCTCTAATGGCGTACCTATCCGTTTCTCATCAAGCTTTTTGTTATTAATAACACGCAAGGCCTGAAAATGGTCACCCCCTTTTCTCAAAAAAATATACCCGGAACAAAAATTTTTCAAGAGCCGGACTGAAACCGGCTTATAAAAAAAGACGGCTCACCGGGAACCGATGAGCCGACAGATATCTGAACCAGCTGTTTTTATCAATACTTATTCACTACCAGATTATTGCCTTCGAGACTGACACGCACCTTGCGAAGACGGTTGAGGTTTTCAAGCGTATGCCCGATATCATCGTGACGCGAAGCACTGAAATGCATTTTCTGCCTCATCAGGTCCGAAGAACGGAAAACGACTCCCAGATTATACCAGCGTCCCAGCTCACGAAGAATGTCAACCAGCGAACTGTTGTCGAAATAGAAAAAGCCGTTTACCCACTGGCACACGGAATACGTATCTATCTCACGCACCTGTATCTGTCCGGCCGCATCCAAAGATGCGTCTTGTCCCGGCTTCAAAGTCACCTCGGGAGTTTTTCCGTCGGGAGTATATACTTCTACCGATCCACTTACCAGAGACACATGCGAAAGCTCCGAAACATAACTTCTGAAGTTAAACTCTGTTCCGAGCACACGCACCTGCATCTTGTCTGTGGTAACGATAAAGGGGTTCTGCTCGTTGCGGGCCACCTTGAAATAAGCTTCACCTTTAAGGTTGACGCGACGTTCCTTACTTGTAAAGGCCGATGGAAATTCCAGACTGCTCTCGGCGTTGAGCCACACCTCGGAACCGTCGGACAGAATTACCTTGAAATCCATGCCGCGGGGAGTAGAGAGTTTCTGCATTTTGCCTTCACCTTTTTTATTCTTCATGGAAGAAGAAACTGCATGCTTGCCTTGAGACTGTGCCACCGGCTGAAAGGATAATGAATCCTGCAACGAGATGTCAAACAGTTCGCTGTCGTCCTGCAGCAATATCTGTTGCCGCGTCTCGTCATAATTCATCGCTATTACGTGCAGGTCTTCGGCTGAAGATGACGGCAAGGCGAAATGGTTATATAGCAAGATGCCAACCAGCATGGCCGCGGCACCCGACAGGGCTGCCAGAGCAATCTGCCACTTGTAGGCATGCGTTCTGCCAGAAGTCTGAATCTGTTGCCTGCTGAACTGCTTCCACGTTTCATCCACATCGGGGCATGGAGTCTTATGACGCATACGAGCCATTTTTGCCAGCATGACATACGACTCTTTTTCCTCGTCCGTAAGTTCGGAAGCCAGAGAGTCATCATCCTTGTCCGTATCCAGACTGTCGGAGTTCAGCATATCCGGTGATGACGGTTGTTTGTGTATGTCTTGTTCTTCATTCATCATACCTATATAACACCTTATGTATTGAAATGGTTACCCCTTATTCTTATTTTTTAACTCAAAAGCTTTCCGAAACATGGTAAAGGCCTTGTTCATATGCTTGTGCACGGCACTTACGCTTATGTTCAGCATTTCTGCCACTTCCTGATATTTACGGCCTTCAAAATGACATTGTTCAAAAATCATACGGGTCTGCGGACCAAGACTGTCCATCACCTCATCTATAACCTGCAACTGCTCTTCATGGGTATCCACATCCCCACCTATCACGTTTTCACGTTTTTCAATCACTTCCTGTTGGTATTTCATCTCTACCTGTTTGTCACGCAGATAGTTAATGCACAGATTATGCACCGACCTGTAAAGGTAGGCTTCAATCCGCTCATTGCGCAAGCGCTCATAACGCCTCCAGGTATCACCAAACAGTTCGCTGACAATATCTTTTGCTACTTCGGAATCTTCCACCCAGTCCAACGCATAATAAAAGAGCTTGGAGTAATTCTTCTTGAACAACTCCTCAAATTCTTTCTCCCAGACTGTGTGTGCCGACATTAGTTCGATATTTTAAAATTGATTGGTGACAAAGGTACATATTTTTGTGAAAAATGAAAGTTGACTCAGTTTTTTTATTTTGCTTTCCTGCTTGGGGGTAATTCTTTCATTGGTAGTCATGGCTTTATGCATTCGGAAATTCTATGAGTATTATGATTTATGGTTCAAGATTGTACGCAAACCTCAATTGAGTTATATCTCAGAACTCAGTTTGTCCCCCATGCAGTGCAAAGAGGATTTCAACGAGATAACCCAAATCGTGAACGACAATTATCAGGAAATAGCCCATCGAAAAAAGATTGATTTACAGAAACTGAATGCCGAATACGCGGAGAAAGTCTCGAAAGTGGAAAATGCACAACAATACGGACAAATCCTGTTGGAGTATTTGGCTAGCTTGGAGAATATGCATACCTATCCTTTTTTCTCATTTCATAGCAGTAACTTCTCATTGGTGACGCGGAATGATTCTGTATGGGTCGCAAAGGACAGAAAGAACCTGCGGAAAAAAGATTTGATTATTGCCATCGACGGTATCGCCACGGCAGATTATATGAAAGAAAAATTGAAATACACGTTTGGCTCTACTTATCAAACAAGGAAAAAACTTGCAGCAGTAGGTGTGCTCTCTTCTTATGCAGATACTTGTAAACGAGTGACCGTGTTGCGTGGCGACTCTGTCTTTGAAGTAACTATTCCTCTTTACAAAGATGAGGATGAGCAAAAAAAGCCTCAAGGAGTAGCGAAAGATAGTGTAAAATTATCTTCGCAAGGCATGAGCCCAAAAGTGTCTCTATTGTTGGCAAAGGCACTGAAAAGATTGGATAACATAGGTTATATTAGAATTCCTCATTTCTTTTCCGGAAGCGTGGAATATTTTTATAGTCAGGTTGATAGTACATTCAAATGTCCTTATCTCATCTTGAATCTGCAAAACAATCAAGGCGGAGTGAGAAGGAATGTCCTAAATATTGCTTCATATCTCGTTACAGAACCTGTTACCATGGGGGATATGATCATAAAATCAGATACCTCACGATGCTATCGGGGCAAACTGTTAGTCCTGACAGATGAATTCACTTCTTCAGGAGGCGAAATATTGGCTGCTATATTGAAAGGGCAGCCTAATGTGACGGTAATAGGCAGACGTACCGGGGGTGATTGCGGTAGTATGGCATTTAATTTTAAAACCTCGCATGGCATTGAATTCAAGTTAGCAACAGAAATCCCGTATCTTTTACCAGATGGAACAACGTGGAGCGAAGGGGAAGGAATTGCACCGGACATTCAAGTGGAAGAGCGTTTACCATGGGAAGATAAGAAAGATGCCTTTCAAATAGCTTTGGAGTTAATAGAACATAACAAAAAACATTAGATTATGGATTCAAAGAGACCGTAAATAGAACTGTGTCAATTAAAGAATTGATTCAGTTCTATTTACGATTTACGTATTCCATCATAAATACTCCAATTACAGGTTTTCATCACCGAAGAGTTTAAGCTGGTGCTTGTTCTCCTCTTCTTCAGCTAATCTTCTCCGGCGTTCATATATCATGTGTTCCTCATGTTTAAGAACACTCAACATATCCCTGATAGTTTCCAGTCTTTTATCTTCATCTGTAAAATACGGAATATTCTCTTCGTCAGCTTTAGTGTACTGAGTGAACATATCGATATAGCACTTGAAATTTCCCTTCAAACAATCCGGCACTCTTAATGTCGATGTCACAAAACCGGTCTTACGTTTGGAACCAGCTCCAGCCCTTTTTCCACCACGTTTATCTTTCATTATCTTCTCAATATCCCAAGCAGTAATGGCAGTTTTTGATAAATAGATCTTCTTACCGTTTTCCGCCAAGGCATAATAGATATCATGTGGCCATTCTTTCCATACCTTCGTTATATGTCCCATGAAATAAAGGCGAAGGAATTCCTTAGTAAGGCGATTGTCGGGAAGTTTCCCGACTGAAGTTGTACCATCCATGCCAAGATAAACATCCACATCAATATTATATTTTTCAACAAGATCAAATTTATTATCCATATATGGTGATTTGTATGTTTTGGGACAAATATAATAAATTTTGATTATGTGACGAAATCAGAATAGGATAATATGAGCGTTTAGCGTTGTAAAATCCATTTCACAAAAAGCTTGCCTATCCCATCAGGAATAAGGCAAGCCTACAGCATAATCACACGATGAGTCAGTCTTTCAAAGAATATGTCTTCACTGTTTTCTTACCTACCTTCTCTGTAGAGAAAGTAAGTTTATCTTCCTTCGACAACCATCCGATAGCTGCCCAGAACTCAGCCTCTGAAAGTTTGGACTCCTTCTTAAGATGTGCAACTTCAACACTCTTTTTACCATTAAGAATATGCCAGATGATGCCGGCATTCTGACCAATTAATACCTGTTCCATAATAAAATGATTAAATGAATAATGAAAATAAATATATTGAATGACATCTATAACACCTATGAGAAGATGTAATAGATATGCTTAAATACAGCTATAGATTTATATTGAAATGCGCTTTAATTTATTGTCAAATAAGAGGGGGAAGAAAAAGAGATATCAAGAATAGAATGCTCTAAGTACCTTATAACGGAACAAAGATAAGGAAATTATTTGAATAAAAACACAAGTAGATTGTACAGCACCGAAATAATAATAAGAGGGCATAACAGTAGCACATCAAAAATCATAGATGGCTCAACCATCATACGCCTGTACCAGATATAATCACTTTCGGTGCAGTACCAATAAAGAAACATGACCAAGAAACAAAGGTCTATGATGAAATGATAAATAAAATACCACTTGATAATTTTGAGAATCTTATTTTTCATAGCATCTATTATTGTAAAGAATTTGTAATCTATTTGACCGTAATGACATCGTCGAGATTGGTGGTGTACTGCTTGCTGATATGTCCGCATTTAAGATGCCATGACTTGTCCGTCGTACCCTGAACAGCCACCTTTATGGTATTATGCCCATTCTTGCGGTTAATGGCATCTATGGCAGCAGCTAGACGTGCCTGTCTGTCACGGTCAATGGTATCAAAAAGGTTAGTCTGGATTGCGGAATCGGAAACGATATTCCATACAATGACTCCGGCTTTCTTATAGAAATACCTGCCTTCTTTACGGTAATCCATGCGGAGTGCCCTTACTGCGGTGCTGACAAGTTCTTGAAGATCGTTGGTAGGCACCTGTAAATGGATGGTACGGTTGATGCAATGCTGCGGAAGATCCAGCCGAAAACGGCTGGTATAGGCGAAGACAGTTATCTCCGTACAGCAGCTGTGTTGCATCCGGAGTTTACGCACACATTCGGAAGAAAAGTTTGCCACAGCTTCCTCTAAGCTGGAGAAGTCAGACAGACCGGAATCAGGAAAACTGCGGCTGGTGCAGATACTCTTCTTCTGCGGAAGTTCCTCGACATCGATACAGCTTTCACCACGAAGTTCCTTCCAAGTACGTACACCTGTTATTGTAAGCAATTTTCGCACAAAACTCTCATTTTTCTGCGTGAAATCCCAAGCTGTATTAACACCGTAATAGTGCAGCTTGTCCAAGCCTCGATGACCGATACCCCAGACATCGCCAATTTCGAGACCTTGTAATGCCTTGATACGTTTTTCCTCAGTATCAATCATGCATACGCCTTTGTATCCCTTGTATTTCTTCCCGTAGCGGCTTGCCACCTTAGCCAAGGTCTTTGTCGGAGCAATACCCATCGTAACCGGAATGCCGGTACCCTTCCCTATGGTCTTTACAATCTTGTGTCCGTAGGAAACTAGCTGCTCACCTTCCCCGAAACCGGAGAAATCCAGAAACGCTTCATCAATGGAGTATTGTGTAAGTTCAGGCGTAAATTCTGAAAGCAGCATCATCACCCTGCGGCTCATATCGCCATACAGGTTATAGTTGGAACTGAAAACAGCCACATTGTTTGCCTCCAGAACATCACGTATCTGGTAGAGAGGCGTACCCATCTTGATGCCCATTGCCTTGACTTCGTTACTTCTGGCCACAACGCATCCGTCATTGTTCGAGAGAACAACGACAGGCTTGTCACGAAGCAGCGGATTGAACACACGCTCACATGAACAGTAGAAGTTATTGCAATCCACAAGAGCTATCATCTGCCTACATATTTGACCAGATCATTTCATAACAATTCTCGCCGGTTTGTTCATCAATGAAGCTGTTACTTGTATAGAAACCATTTCGTTTATAAAATTCAACAGCTCTCATATTCTTAGCAAAAACGCTCAATCTCAGAGTCTGATGTTTTTGTTTTACATAGTCCAGTAACAGTTTGCCTATACCATTCGAACGATGATTTGAATCAACAAATAAACCTTCTATATAATCACCATTTTAGCCTATAAAACCAGTTATTGAATCATTGTATAGGTTAATATATACCTCTGACTGAAGTAAGGCTGGTTCAACATACTGGAGGCTATTAAGCCAAAAATCACTTGGTATAAAGTCATGAGCTTCAAGATTAGCGTCAGTCCATATATTTAAGACTCTAGAGACATCTTCTCCCTGCAAATTCCTTATCATCTTTTTTTAAGCTGCCTTTTGATGTTATATGTAAGAACCCCCCATATCAGGAAGTTGTTTTCTTCGGTAATCTTAATGGGTGAATATTCCTCATTGGCCGGAACAAGCCATATACAGTTTTCTTTATCATCAAAACGCACAATCTTCAGCGTGAACTCACCGTCGATGAAGGCCACGACAATGTCACCGTCCTGAGGATCCAGTGACTTGTCTATGACAAGAAGGTCGCCGTCATCAATGCCACAACCCTTCATGGAATCACCGGAAGCACGGGCATAAAAAGTGGTGGCAGGATGGCGTATCAGTACCCTATTCAGGTCTATGCTGTCAGTCATGTAATCCTGGGCCGGAGAAGGGAAACCCGCCCTTACACCTTGATCGGCAAACGGCAATGGCAGTTCACTGCTAAGATCGGCAGAAAACATTGTAAGTTTAACATTCATCCGAGCAACCCTTTCTCAACCATTTCCTTTCGGAGGATTTCTTTCTCTACTTCTGTCATATCAGCAAGTTTTAATCTATGAGGATTCTGTTTCTGATATTTCTTGACATCTTCTATCACATTCTGGAAGTCATATAAAAACTCACAAGAAGCTCCATGTCTTCTGTAAATTTCTAATGCAGCCTCCAACACTTCCACAGTGCAGGAATCATCACCCTGAAATACAACAGCCGGTATTTCATTAACGAGGCATTTTCTTAATAAAGCTAGTTGATCTTTCATATAGCCACTATCCTATCTATTTATCATTATTTCTGACTGGTGTATAATAATATTATAGTTGTGTAACTTTATCCTGTCTTTATGTCCCTTACAGATATTTGTAAAGGACATAAATGGATAGTTGTGCAAAACTATCCCTATTATATGCCTTTCAATCTGCTTATAGAGTCTATAAACTCTTTGGCCGGTTTGAAAGCAGGTATATTATGTTCTGGCACAATTACAGTAGTGTTTTTACTTATATTACGAGCAGTCTTTTCTGCCCTATGCTTTAAGATGAAACTTCCGAAACCTCTCAAATAAACAGGCTCCTGATTTTTCAATGAACATTTCACTCCAGTCATAAATGCCTCTATTACTGTTAATGCTGTTGTATAATCTATGCCTGTGGCAGAAGATATTTGTTTAACCAATTCAGATTTAGTCATATTGTTATTTATAAAGGTTGATAATAAATTCAAGTTTCGCAAGTTCAACTTGCAGCTTTTAATCTATAAATGTCGCAAATATGTTTCATATCTTCCTCCCTGTTGATGATAGCCTGATAGATATCTTCGTCAGTC
>NZ_NFJA01000068.1:0-20194 GCF_002159615.1 Bacteroides sp. An279 | reverse complement strand
CTGACGAAGAACAGGAGCGAAAAGAACCAAAAAATCGCCCAAAGCACACACGAAAACGGATACATCAAGCCAAGAAAAACTTTTTGGAGAAATTCAAAACAGCTTCTAAGTGTAGTAAACAAAATTGGTTAGCGAAACTGTTATTATCTTCTTGCTTCACGCAGATAGCTTCGTTTGGTAAGATTAATAATCTTCCGCTTGTAAGATTAATAATCTTGCAGCCTGAAGATTATTAATCTTACAGCGGATGAGCCTGTCTGCTCTTACCGTTGCACCTATATCCGTGGTTCAACTGAAACATAATAACTCTTTCGGCGTGGATAAGTTGGTGCATCCGGGCGTATGCGATACGCCCCTACATTGGCTGTTTGCGGACATCCATTAAAAAAATAAAGAATGGCAAGAAGTATTGCCATTCTTTATTTTGCGACAGCCTCGCTTTTATTACGTCAAAAAGCGAATTTATGCTTCAGCCGGAGCTTCGGTAGCAGGTGCTTCTTCAGCCGGAGTTTCTTCTGCGGTAGCAGCTTCAGCTTCTGCCTTAGCGGCAGCTTCAGCAGCTTTCTTTTCAGCTACTTTCTTAGCAATTTCTTCATTGATTTTCTTTTCTGCTTCCAGACGTTCTTTAACGGCTGCTTGTTTGGTTTCTTCTGCTTTAGCCTTTATTGCGGCCAAATTAGCTTGTTTGTTTTCTTTCCAAGCGCTGAAGCGAGCCTGTGCTGTAGCTTCATCGAATGCGCCTTTTGCAACACCACCCTGCAAGTGTTTCATCATATAAACACCTTCGCGAGACAAGATGTTACGTACAGTGTCTGTAGGTTGTGCACCTACTTTTACCCAATACAATGCACGGTCGAAATTCAAATCTACTGTGGCAGGATTGGTATTGGGGTTGTATGTACCAACTTTTTCAATAAATCTACCATCACGTGGTGCTCTTGAGTCTGCAATAACAATTGAATAAAACGCATATCCTTTGCGTCCGTTTCTTTGCAATCTGATTTTTGTTGCCATCTTTAAATATAAAGTTTAGTAAATAATAAAATGATTTGAATTATACTAATAACTCGTATTAGCGGCTGCAAAGGTAATGCTTTTTATTTGATTGGCAAAGCATTGGTTCAGATTTTAAAAAACTGTTGTGAATTTCTTCAAAAAGTTTTCACGCCTTGATGCATTTGTCTTTACTATTCTTGGGGATTTGCCGGATGTCTTCAAGATTCCTACAACATCCGTATCTATTTTTGCCGGAATAAACGGTATCAATATGATTCGGATATGTTTTATTTTAGTCTTTTCCTTTTGTATCCTTACGGCAGGAGGGCAGCAAATGTCTCATGATTTGTCTTATTATGCAGAAGCTGCACGGAATTACAGCCCCTTGCTCCACGATTACCGCCACCAACTGCAAATCGAGCAGGCGGAGCTCCGGCGGCTGAAGACGCTGTACACCCGTTTACGGCTGGAACTGAACGGGGATTACCTGTTCGTACCCGTCCTGACCAAAGACGGGGGACAAACCTCTTTCCGATGGAACGCACAGGATGCCACGGATTATTACGGCTACGACTTGGGCGAGAGTAGCGGGCCCCTGCTGCTGGTGGTGCTTCCGGCGCTGATGCGGAGGATTTACCGGTGAATTATGGGACTTAGGCTTGCCAAGCTTGCTGTTTTTTTATATCTTCGCAAGCAAAATAATTCTAAATACATAAAAAGATGAAACGATTAGCATTTTTATTTCTTGCGCTTGTGTGCGCCTTTCATGTCTATTCGCAAGACATTGATGAATGTCGGAAGGTTGTGAATATCGCCGTCGATGCCGTCAACAACCGTTCTACCGATGAATTGAAGAAATATTTAGCCTCCGATTTTACATGCGCGGGAAAGAGCGGCGCTATCGCTATCAAGGTAATGGAACTATTGGTCAACCAATTGAACGAACACATTTCAGACATCAGCGAAATAAGCGAACAGCAGGGAAATGGGACATTGACACTGGTTTATGATTTCAATTACAGCAAGAAGCTGGGACATAAAAATGCAACTTTTGTATTCAATGCTAATAACCAACTCAAACAATTGGAGCTGTTGTCCGTTCAAGTGAAAACGTTAGACAAAAAGACCGATTTTGAAACACCCGCCCAAGAAATCATCACCGTACCGATGGAAATCCAAGATAATATGATAGTCGTAACAGCCAAGCTGAACGGTATCGAACGGAAATTTATCTTTGACAGCGGTGCGCAAAGCCTTTACTTGAACAGCCGATACTTCGGTAAAGACACTATAAATTCGATAAGTGGAGCGAAAAGTGTAAATTCCAGTATTTCGGGACAAGATATCATCCCTATTGATTCTTTCGATTTTTATGGTATCAAGACACAAAACAAGGATTTTGTAATGTCCGATCTTTCCCATTTACTCAAAGACGAGGGAATCTACGGATTGATAGGTTACCAAGTCGTCAAAGACTATGATTGGCTGTTCGATTACGCAAATAAAACCTTGACG
Source organism: Bacteroides sp. An279 (assembly GCF_002159615.1). Lineage (NCBI taxonomy): Bacteria > Pseudomonadati > Bacteroidota > Bacteroidia > Bacteroidales > Bacteroidaceae > Bacteroides > Bacteroides sp. An279. The sequence goes on along the minus strand of NZ_NFJA01000068.1, from coordinate 17,683 downwards.
CTGATTAAGCCGGATAAAACCGCCGACTATATCAACAAGATGCAATATACCACTTATGAAATACCTATCCAAATGACATCTGAAACTTCACATATCCCCTTTGTAAAAGGAAAAATAGGTACGGAGGAAGTGTCTTTGGGTATTGATTGCGGAGCCGCAGCAAACTTATTGGATATTGCTTTGTTCGATAAGCTAAAAAATAACTTGACCGACATAACCACGACTGAATTGGCAGGCGTGTCCACACAAAAAACCGATGTACAAAAAGCCTCGGTAAAATCATTGGCTCTCGGAAAGAAATTATTTGAAAATGTATCTACTGTATTTAATAATATGAACCACTTGAACTCTCGTTGGGAGAACAAGATTGACGGGCTTATCGGTTATGAGATTCTTTCCAAGCAGAAAACTATTGTCAGCCTCCGGAACAAGAAGATAATTTTCATTCAGTGATTTATCGTATTCAACTTGTCCACGTCAAAAGTTCTGTCTGTTTGGATATAATCCGCCCCGATAACTGCCATCCGAAGCTCCGACAGCACAAATCCTACAGGATTGACACTATCCGAGGCTCCGACATGGGCGCACAGATGCAGCAGCCGCTTGCCGTGGCGGTGATAGGCGGCTTCGTGGCAGGTCTGCCCCTGCTGCTGGTGGGGCTTCCGGCGCTGATGCGGAGGATTTACCGGTGAATGGTGGGGTTTGGTGTTTGCTCCTTTCCTTACTTTTCGTTATCTTCGCCACCCGAAAACTAACATTTAACAGAAAATGAAATGAAGAAAAAGACAAAACGTAATTTGATTATCGCAGCGATAGTGATAGTCTTGATTGCTGCCGGAGCCGCTTGGTTTATTTATCCTTTCATCCGTTATAGTTCGCATACGCTTGCATACCGTTCAGCCCTGCCGGGAAACGCGTGCTATCAATATCCGATTCAGTACAGCAAAGAGGGTTGGTTTCTGATTGATTGTACCCTCAACGGCACGCACAAAGTTCCGCTCCGTATCGACACGCAAGCGACAAGCCTTATGCGCGAAGATTCCATCCAAGCCTACGGTGGCGAATACTGGGGGAATCTGCCGATTAAAAGCACTAATGCGTATCAAGAGAAAAATTCTCCGGAATTGTACACATTCACTTCTATTGCTTTTGGTGAGGCAAGCATCCAAGAACCGATGTTCAACGGCATTCGCAAAGATAACGTGATATATGATGTGATAGATGAAGGCGTGTTCGGAACGGAAATGTTGGCTATTGGCACGTGGAAATTCGACACGGAAGCGGGCACGATGACGCTTTTCCATTCCAATAACAAAGACCTGCTGGCAAAGGAGACCGCAGGAATGACCTATCTCCCTCAAGGATTACGCGAGGATTCCATTCCGGTTTATATGAATGGATTGAATGAAGAAGTACGCTTTACGCTCGATTTGGGTTATACAGGAGTATTGGAGATAAACAACGCACTTGCAGACCGGCTGAAAACGTACTTTCCTTGCGAAGAAAAAATCAAACAGCACGGAGGGAAATTGACCGATACGCTCACCGTTTTCAAGATTCCCGTAACGGTTGCCGGAACACGGGTTGATTCTTGTGAGGTAGTGAACAGTCGCGTGGTGGATGCCAACTATATAGGAGCCGGATTTATGCACCGTTGCAATTTCGTTCTGTATTATTCTCTCAATGAGCATGGCAAGCCGAACAAAGACCTCTATCTGAAAGTGAGATAAATTATTTCAGTCGACAATGCCAATCCGCCCCGATAACCGCCGTCGCCCCGGTCGACAGCATCAATCCGTCAGGAAAAGCCCTGTCGATTCAATCGACAACGCCAATCGGCGCGGAGAAGCATCATCGATTCAGTCGACAGCCCGAATCGGGACGGAGAAGCCCTGTCGATTCAGTCGACGGCATAAATCCGGCAGGATTGGCATCGCCCGACTGGTTTTCCGCATATAATTTGCCCCGACGAAGGAAAAAGACTATATTTGTCAACGTAAAATTTTCGTATCATCCTTAAAATTGAAGCGTATGAAACAATTATCAGCATTGAATATTGCCCGTCTCCGCACCGAAGAATCGTTCGGTTATCTGAAACAAGTTGAAACGGAAACGGCGAACCTGCCGGGCGAGGAACCGGCTGCCGCCCTTACCGCTGCAATAACCACCTTTACAACCAATGTAGACGCTTTCGACGATGCGCTGAAAGCATCTGCCACCAATCCTGCCACTGCCACGGCGACCGCAGCAGACGATGCACGTGATGCCGCGTGGCGTGGCGCGAATAACTACGCGGCAGCCATGTGCGCCTATCCTGATGCCGACCTCCGTGCCATCGCGGAACAATGCAAGGCGGTGTTCGACAAATACGGCGACCCCACGAAGCTGGCGCAAACCGAGGAAAGCGGTGTGCTGCACAACCTCCTGCAAGACCTTGAGGCACTGCCCATCGCTGAAATCAACTTTTCTGTCTGGGTGGAAGACCTGAAATATAAAGAAGAACAATTCCTTGCCGCAGCCGCCGAGCGCACGGAAGCCGATGCAGCCCGTCAGGTGGGCATCGTGAAGGAGACCCGCACCGCCGCCGAAGCTGCCTACCGCTCGCTGGTTGATACGGTGAACGCCCTGGCGATGATAAACGGTGATGCGGAATACGCTACGTTTATCGACCATGTGAACGCGATGATTGAGCGTCAGAAAGCCATCTCGAAAGCGCGTGCCACACGGGCAAAGAATGAGGACGAGAAGCCGGGCGAACTTTGATGACGGACGATAATCTGAAAGTTCTAAAAGCCTCTGCCGGGAGCGGAAACCGACAGAGGCTTTTCTTCGCCACGTGATGGCGGTATCGGTGGTTCTTCTGTTTGTTTGAGGTCTCATTCTGGTGCTGATGCGGGGGATATGTCGGTGAATTGTGGGCTTGGTGTTTTGCTCTGCTTGCTGATTTTTTATATCTTTGCAAGTAAATCACAATTAAAAACAAAAAGAAAATGAAAGCACGATTCTTATTGGGAGCATTGCTCCTGCTTGTATGCAGCCTTACAGGATGCAGCGACGATGAGAACGAAAATACCCCCGATGTTACGCCGTTCAGCCTTGAAAAGACCTATTATGAAGTAAGATTAGGGCCTCTCAGCACCCATATCAACATTACCAACGGGAGTGGCGACATCAGCCTGGCCATAGCGAACGAAGCGATAATAGAAGCCGCGAGGGTTCAGAATGAAGGAGAGGACGTTTTCGTTTCCTTGTATGGCAAACGGAAAGGAAACACCACGCTCACTCTGACGGACAATGTGACGGGCGATAAGGAAACGGTAGAAGTGAAAGTGACGGACTGCTACTTGGCATACGGCATTGCCGGAAGCAATCATCCCGCGTTGGCTTCAAACCTTATGCTCTATCTGGTAAACAATGAGGCACGGGATTGCTATTTCTTCACCATGGACTACATGGAGCACCAACTGAATAATACACCACTTGCCAAAGGCACGTATGAGTTCTTTGTCAGGCAGGAAGGAGAAAAGAAGACACCCTATCTGCGTCTGAACTATCCGGCCGATGAATCAGGAAACTTGGCACAAGATGCTCCGATGGAAGCCCATGATTTCGCCTTGTCGTTCAATGATTCTCAGAGAGTACTGGATATTATCAGAACCTATTTAGACGTGGATTGGGAAGAACTTATCAGCAATCCCATGACAAGAAACCTTCCTCCGGTAGACCTCACCATGAAAATGACCGTTCCCGGTACAGACTATGAAATAACGGGAGCGCTTGCGACAGCGCCCATACCGGAAGGCATTTTGGATTAAATATTTATAAACTAATAGAGTCCCTGCCGATACTTGTGAATTGGCGGGGACTTCATTTTTAAAATTGAAGTGTAGAAACAATTATCAGTATTGAATATTGTTCGCTTTCGCACCGAGGAAGCGTTCGGTTATCTGAAACAAGTTGAAACGGAAACGGGCTTTTCTTCGCCACGTGACGGCGGTATCGGTGGTTCTTCTGTTTGTTTGAGGTCTCATTCTGGTGCTGATGCGGGGGATATATAGGTAAAAACAACCATTATCAATTATAAATGCAGTGTCTGCTTGCTTGATTCTTGCACAAATTCATTACTTTTGTGCTGATTGAATCATTTAAGTAAAAGGAAAATGAAAGATGACATCAAAGACAAAGTGGAATGGACGGTTATATTCGTGCTGGAGTTCGGGCGCAAATATGGGTTGACAATGAAACAGGCATTCAATTATCTGAGTCGCTTCAAAGGGATTGAGTTCATCGACCGTCATTACGGGTACGCTCATACGCAGTCGTTTGCCTCAATGGTGGACGACGTTGCAGAATATTGCCATCGCCGTGGAGGGGCGTTGCTATGAAGCTCTATCACGGAACCAACCGGGACTTCGACCGCGTGGACTTGTCGAAATCCAAGCCAAACAAAGATTTCGGGTGCGGTTTTTATCTGTCTGCCGATTACGAGCAGGCATGGAATATGGCTCAAGTCAAAGTGGAACAGTTGGAAACGGGAACCCCTATCGTACAGACCTACGAAATAGATGATGCCGCATGGAAAGACTTGCGCATACTCCGCTTTGAGAACTATTCGGAAGAATGGGCAAAGTTTATTCTATTGAACCGTAACAACCCTGTCCGATTGCCTGCACACGACTACGACGTGGTGATTGGCCCTATTGCCAACGACCGGGTAGGCGTGCAGCTATGGAAATATGAGAATCGTTTCATTGACTTGCCCACACTGGTGCGCAATCTGCAATATATGAAAGGAATAACGATACAATATTTTTTCGGCACGGAACGTGCCATCAAATCATTACGACGAATATGAACGAAAAGACAGAAATGATGGCCGACATGGTGAAGAATCTTGCCGTGTTGTTGCTGGAACAGAATAACGAGCTGAGCATGGAGCAGGCATTATCCCAGGTATTCAATTCGGATACTTATCAGAAGATAACAGATGAACGTACACGACTCTATTTCCAAAGTCCGCGGTATGTCTTTTCCTTTTTAGAAGACGAACTAAAGAATGGGAAACTCTCTTGAACTCCATAATTCTACAAACATTTAAGAATATGGATAAACTGATTGACAAATACCGTCCTGCGAATTACGAAGATTGTTTCCGCCAAACATTGATTGGAAAAGAGCGGATGAAGCCAAGAGACTTGTTCAATCTTATATTTGTTCAATATCCGAAGCCTGCACAATATTTATTGAAATTCAGGGACATGTTAGTGAAGCCATTAGGGCTTAAAACTGGAGGCGGGTTTGCGGATATGATAATTGAAGAAAATGAAACAGAGTTGGTTATCGGTAAACAAGACAAGCATCTTGACTTTTATGTTGTGTTGGAATGTGAATCCCCGTCAGGAAATGCGCAGAATATCAGCATTGCGACATTGGTCAATTATAATAACGGCTTAGGCAGGATATATTTCTTTGCCATACGTCTTTTTCATATCCTCATCGTTAAGAATTTAGTTAAAAGGGCAGTGAGGATATGGAGCAATGAAACGAAAATATACGGATATTAGGGAATTCCGAACCCTATACAATGGGATTTGTTACAGGCTTTCCTTCTTTCTTCAAAATTCCTACAAAATCCGCTCCTACCTTTGCGCAGATACAATAACTTTGCAACCGACTTAAAAACAGGAAAGCGATTATGTGGAAATATTACGCACTGCTGTCCGCCCTCTTTGCCGCGCTGACCGCCATCTTCGCCAAGGTGGGCGTGAAGGACATTAATTCAGATTTGGCTACGGCTATCCGTACCACCGTCATCCTGCTGCTGACGTGGGGCATCGTGCTCTTCGGGCAGCACGTGGGCGAGATAAGGGAGATACCGCGTCATGCCTGGCTCTTCCTCGTGCTGAGCGGGGTGGCGACGGGGCTGTCGTGGCTTTTCTACTTCAAGGCATTGCAGACGGGCGACGTGTCGCGCGTGGCGCCGATAGACAAGCTGAGTGTCGTCATCACCATCTGCCTGTCGTTCCTGTTTCTGAAGGAACCGGTCAGCCTGCGGGTTGTGGCGGGCGCGCTGCTGATTACGGGCGGAAGCATCATCATGTTAATCAAGTAAACGCAGGTCAGATGCTGTTGGTTATCCGTTCTTTTACCTTACTCCATGCATTCGTATGGAAGAGGCAACAACGGTCCATTGTCTGATACATCTCTTTAAAACGGCTTGCCGGAATCACAAAACTCAGCACATTGCTTTCTACATAAGGGCGCACGGAAGGGTCGAGCAGACCTATAAACGTACGACGGCTGCCTGTTCTGTTTTCTTTTACGGCTTGGGCTACAACTGATGAACAGCCTGAGCCGAAAATGCAGGAGACAGCATCATCGGCGTTATTGTCGAAGAATGCCCAAGTTGCCAGTCCTGACAGCATGTCGGGAGTAGCAAAAAACAAAATCCCTTCCATGGGTTCAAAACTCTCTACGCGGTCAATCCGTATGAAATTAAGATACTTTTTAGCAGCCGGCCGTATATCAAGCCGTTCAATGCACGTTATCACATCTTCTGGAGAAGCCTTGTAGCGTTCTTTATGTGACACAAAGCCGGGCACATGCTCAGGCATCGGCGCAAAGGCGGTATAGAGCTTGCCTCCGCCACAACCGATGGTCTCGGCATTCAGGCTAAGCCCTTTCCCTTTTCTCGCGGCATCCATTCCCTTAAAGAGACAACCGTTTATCTTATTTGTATCTGCCACCGGTTCGTTAGCATAATAGAACAGAAGCGGAAGTTCCGCCGTTTCACCAAAAGCCTGGCGGTATTTGCTGATGAATGTCTGAGTATCCATATCTTTTTCAGTATAAGTAGTTTTGTGGGTAAATATAGTGAAAAATTCGATTCTTCTTCAATATATCTTCAAATTTCCCTATTACCTTTGCTTCCATGTTTATTCATCAAACGCAATGAAACTGCTGATAATCGAAGACGAAAGGGAGCTGTCGGCCCTTCATCGGTAACGTGGGCAAGGCGGTGTCGAAGGCAGGGATGGCAGAGTATCCCAGCGGCGACATGGCGGATATGCTGGACAATCACGACTTCGTCTACACGCACATCAAGAACTTGAAGGCGAAGCTGGCGGAGGTGGGTGTGAGGGATTGCGTCAAGAATGTGTATCGCGGTGTTGCTGCTTGCCAAGATAGACAACCGCCAGTACGAACAGATGGAAACCATCAGTTTGGGCGATTTTCTCGACAGACTGCTGCCTTCATTGGAATGCCTTATGGGAAACATCGTTCTCCGCAAAGATTTCCAGACTTCGCTGATGATACGTGCCAACCGCACCCTTCTGGAAAGTCTCGTGAATAATCTTGTGGTGAATGCTGTCCGCCATAACCGTCCGAATGGGGACATCACTCTTGTTCTGACCGGCAGGCAGCTTATCGTATCGAACACTTCCGATGAGCCGGAATTGGACGCCCGGCAGGTATTCAATCGCTTCTACCGCCCGTCAGAAAAAACAAAAGGTAATGGATTAGGACTGGCGATAGTGAAAGCGGTTTGCGAATACCATGGATGGAAAGTGAACTACTGGTATGAAAATAACAGGCATTGTTTTGCGGTGAATTTTTAGTTCCTATGTTTGTAAAATGTGCTAGCAAAATAGCATAAAGCCAAGAGAAACTGTTTTGAATTTCTCCAAAAAGTTTTTCTTGTCTTGATGTGTTCGTTTCGTGTGTGCTTTGGGCGATTTATTTGGCAAAGCCTGTCCTATTGCGTTTTCATGAGAACATGCTGATAAATGTCAACATTCATTTTATTGACATTTGGCTTCGCTTTGGCTTGTGGTCTATAGGGTTATAAATAATTTTGCTTCCTGTTGAACGGGTATTTTCTTCTGTTCCAGTCGAGGGAAACGTGCCGTGTTCCAAATGATAAAATACCGGAGCCAAAATACTGTCGGCTGGTGTGCCGAACTCTCCTAAATTGGCAGTTAAGTCTTCAGATGAAACATAATCAGGTTGCAGCCCATCAGTATAATAATCGTAAAAGTTTTCCGAGTTGGCTGTATACGAGGTGGTTAACCAGAATTCCAGTTGTGGGTAAGCTTCATTGGTAAACAAGCTCTGTGCCACATTTTTTCCAAAGGTGGCAGCACCTACTTGTAATAGCTTATCACCTAAATATGGGCGCAAGGTATTGATAACAATTTCGGATGCCGAGGCTGTATTAGAGGTGGTGATGACGTACAGGTGGTCATAATTCAGATTGGTTACCCCTTGCAGCAGACTGGCATCAAAAGTATAGGTCTGTGTCTGAGGATCAGTCTTGTCATTGAATACCATTGTAAGCCACGGTTGTCCCATTGCACCTTGTGGGGCAAGGATGGTACTAAGCAATTGGGCGGTGGATACATAGCCACCCGGATTGTAGCGAAGGTCGAGGATGATGTCGGATGGTGACTGGGCGGCAGCTTCGTTGAAGGCTGCTTTCAGTGATTCTTCGTCGTCCGTTTCAAATCCATTGTAGAGGATATAAAAAGCTTTTTTGCTTCCGGCGGTTATGGTCTTATAGGTAAATACGCTGGGTTGTTCGATGATTCGGGGAGCAGGCATGTCAACGTAGGATGTATCCGGCTGTCCATCTACTTCTGTAGCTACCCGGTAGCGGCAGGAGCTGCTGGGACGCTGGAAGAAAGATTCGAAGTTGCTTGTATTCAAAGCCCGGTCGTTCACGCTTACCACCCAGTCGTTGCGTTTCAGTCCCACTTCAGACGCTGGAGAATCAGGATACACATATAATATATGTACTACATAGTCACCGTTGGTATTGCGTATCAATGAGCCTTCCAATCCGAAAGTGGGGTAAGCACTTTGTACACGTGAAACATTTACCGAATCAATGTGGGAAAACACGCTTCCATTTTTCTGGTCCTGTGAAGAAACAACCGACTGGAGAAATGTTTCGGGCTTATCGAAGAAGTTCAGTCCTTCTTCGGTGGGAAGGTCTTCGTAAAACAGGTAATGTTGTTGCATGGTTTCGTACATCCACGTTTTTGGTCCGATAAGGGCATAATATTCCCCCGAGCGGTCTTGCCCGCACGATGCAAGGAATAAGGCAGATGCAAGCATGCATAGCGCATGGATGTGGAATAGGCTTCTTTTCATGATGCAGGCTTTTATTTCATGGTAAACGAGTTTTGTCCGATCATATTGCCGTCGGCAAAGATATAGACCGTATAGGTACCTGCAGGAAGGTATTCTTCCACGTCCCAATAGACGGTAACGCTTTGTTCTTCTCCGGTATATTCAATATACTTTTTAATGGAGTAAGTAATTTCACGGTCTTCGTAGGCAAAGGTGGTATTGCCTTTCGAGAGGATGTCATTGTCGGGCTTGGCAATGCGGACGTAGATTGTTTTGTTGCCCGTTTCGGCAGTGATGTTCTTTACGATGGTGAACGAGATAGCAATTTTTTTCACGTCTTTCACCTTTCGTGCTTTCTTGCCACGTTTATTCATCGGTAGTGCAGAGATGTTGGTGGCATCCAGTTGGGCTGCTAGCGATACCTTTTCGTTCAGGTTTTTCTTTTCTTGCGAGAGGGTATTGATTTGCGCTGTGGCAGCTGAGTATTTGCTTTTCACTTCCTGATTTTCTTCCATCAGTGCAGCGTTGAGCCGGTTGAGCGAGTCAATTTGGATAACATAGGTACGTAGCACGGCACGTACGGTTTTCAATTCTTTCTTCAACCGCAATATTTCGGCAGCATTGGTTGTCTTCACCTGCCGCAGTTCTTCCAATAACCGTTGGGTCTTCAACTTTTCACTTTCCAGTTTTTCACGAAGCGAATCGTTGTTGATCTGCACCTGAAGTTCATCGTATTGTGTAGCAAACGCGCTATATTCATTTTCCATTTCTTGTTTTTCTACGGCAAACACTTCAGCCATTTCCTTATTTTTCCGGTATTCGTTCACGGCAAGGAAAGAAACGCCTGCAACAATGACAATCAATAGAATAATCGCTCCAACTAATTTTTTATTCTTTTCCATAGACTCTTGAGTTTGGGCGCAAAATTACAACATTTTGCACAGATGTAGTCTTTTGGGCTGATAAAAAACTATAATGGGGATGAGTTCATGCGTTTTAAGTTTTTGAGTTTTTAAGTTTTTGGGTTTTGGGGGTTGTTTGCTGATTCTGCCTTACTGGTTATTGGGAATAGCTCTTAAAAACTCATCCTACATCATCACACAAAACTCAAAACAGACTTTTAAAGGTCTGCCAACTTGGCTGGAACACCTTCATCTCCTGCTTCCCAATGCAAAAGGGGAAGTCCGTTATACTCGCCTTGCTGCTTGTCTACCCAGGCATTCAAGGCATCCAAAAGGGTTTCGCCCGTATCGGTAACGGTGAAATCAGTATCGTATGCATAATTTTTCCCTTCATTTTTCGTGCCCTTATAAAATTCTTTTAGACCACTATCTTTCGGATAATAACAATTATTAGATATACCGGCTGAAAGTTGATAAGAAAAGAGAGCGGATTGTGAGTTCCCATTGAAAAATGGGGCATGTACATAGCAATTCGTCAGCACAGCACCGGAAGCCATATTATAACATAGACCTCCTGCATTGGCGTTTTTCGTAAACTGACAAGAACTTGCATAACTATTGATAACATACAAATAATTATGTCCACATAATCCTCCTATACCATCAAGCCTTCCTTCAAAACTAACATTACATACTGAACTATTGGCAATAGTACCTTTATTTTCACCAACTAAGCCTCCTGCATAACCAAATGCTTTATCTTCGATACTACACGATAGAACATGGCAACCAATCACATTCCCTTCATTAAAACCGACAATCATTCCATCATAATGAGTTTCATTAAGAAAATCAAGATTGACATACGAACAGTTTTCTAAAGTCAAGTCTTTTACCATTCCTCGCTCGCCTATATATCCGAATAGTCCCTGATGTTTAGTGTCTTCCGGAGTAATCAAACGTAGATTGGAAAGCGAATGCCCTTGACCGTCAAAACATTTATTAAAAGATTTGCTTTTACCCAATGCTGTCGACTTACACCCTATCGGCTGCACTTGCTCACTTTGCTCTTCTGTAAACGCAATGTCTGCACAAAGGAAATAGGTCATGACGCCATCTACTTCATGTCCGAAATCGTCCAGTGTGTAGCCTTCGTATTCCATCCCGTTTATCAGATGGGAGAATGCGATAAATTCTTCTGCGGTGTAGATGCCGGTTTCTTTTTCTTTGGAAATAAGCCGGTAGGTATATTGGTGTCCCGAAATGAAAGATTGTGTCGGAGTGGTGAGCTGTAGTTCACTTTCGGAGGTGACAAGCCTGATGTCGACAGAAACATTGTCGGCAGGAGGTATGAAAAGTGTATATATACGTTCAGTTCGTTTTTCGAAAGAAACGGTAGGTGCCGGAGTTTCTGCAAATGTGAATGTTCGGGTGTGAGGCTCTATGCTTGCCAGTCGGACGGATGGAGTAAAACGGATGTTTTGCATCTGTGTATGGATTGATTCATCTGTCTCAAAAGTGATTTTGGCAAAGAGATGTTCGAATTGCAGTTCAACTGGTTTGCCGTAGGGCGTTTCTTGAGCTGCATATAAGATGTCTTTCAGATTTCCTTCCGTATCGTAAAGTTCTTGTTGGGTTGATGCGAATGCCGGATAGTAGACGACAACCGATGCTTCGTTTCCACTTTTATCCCAGTACAATGGAGTCTCAGGATGCCATTCCCCATCTTGATAAGTCAGGGCGATATTGTTGGCGTTTATTCCTCCTTGACTGAAAAGGGAGGCATTGTCGCCTGCGGTGAAGATATTTTTTCCTTCATTGTTCCGAGTCATCCCTTCCAATTGGTTTCCTTGGATGGAGACTGTTATAAGTGAGTTGTCCATAAGTTGTTCTTCCTGGCATCCGACAAGCAGGCAAGCAAGGAGGATGATATATAGCTGTTTCATGGCATTCGGTATATTGTTGTTTTTAAAATATAACGCAAGAGCATTATTTTGTTTACCCCCGTTCCCTGTTTTTTACCAGCTGATTATGCGAATCGGGAGTTGACAACGGATTCTTGTGATGCTATCATAGAACACAGACCACACAAGAATACACAGAAGAATGGGTCAATAAACAATATGCTGATGTGAAAATAAATTAGCACATTGCCCTATTATTCATCCGTTATAGTAGAACAAAATTGGTTTGCGAAAAATTCTTGATGTATTGTCATCCTGAACGAACGTGAAGGATCTCGTAGACATCCACGTGGGCGCATCCGAGATGCTTCACTACGTTACCAATGACGAATTTACAATTTGTCATAATCGAATGGATTTTCCGCAGGAAATAGGCACTCAGCATGACAAATGATTTTTCGCATTTTATTTCTGATTGACTATAAAAGGGAGTTGGAAGAAATTATTGTCCGCAGGTGGGTTGGAAGTTTGGCGGTCAGTACATTTGTATCGGTTTCAGAGGCAGGAATATTGCTCTGGAAAGTAAGATATACTTCAACTGCGAATGAATATATACTTCAACTGCGAATGAATATATACTTCAACTGCGGATGAATATATACTTCAACCGCGAATGAATATATACTTCAACTGCGGATGAATATATACTTCAACCGCGAATGAATATATACTTCAACTGCAGATGAAGATATACTGCAATCAGATGGGGTATATTTTAGGGGCAGGAGGACATTGCTTTGGGATAATCGAATGTTATTTTGATGCGCCTTCGGAATGTGTCCACTTATCCATGTGGATGTATTCAGGGCGTATGCGATACGCCCCTACAGCAAAAAGCGCTGCTTACCTTCACAGGCGAGCAGCGCAGCTACAATACAAAATACAAATACAACTAAACGAGATATTATTATAAAACGTCCTGTTTTATACAATTCCTTGTGCCATCATGGCGTGTGCCACTTTCATGAATCCGGCAATGTTGGCACCTTTTACATAATTGATGTAACCGTCAGGCTCGGTGCCGTACTTCACACATTGTTCGTGGATGTTGTGCATAATCTGATGCAACTTGTCGTCTACTTCCTGTGCGGTCCAGCTGATGTGCATGGCGTTCTGGCTCATTTCGAGTCCCGAGGTTGCTACACCTCCTGCATTGACGGCTTTTCCCGGTGCATACATCACCTTGTTTTCGATGAATGCATCGATGGCTTCGGGTGTGCAACCCATGTTGGAAATTTCTCCGACACAAAGAACGGAATTTTTTATCAAATTACAAGCGTCTTCGCCATTTAATTCGTTCTGAGTGGCGCAAGGAAGTGCGATATCTACCTTTACTTCCCACGGACGGCGTCCCGGATAGAAGGTTGCGCCCGGATATTTTTCGGCATAGGGTGCTACCACATCGTTTCCCGAAGCGCGGAGTTCGAGCATGTAGTCTATCTTTTCACCGCTTACTCCGTCGGGGTCGTAAATATATCCGTCGGGACCGGAAAGGGTGACTACCTTAGCTCCTAACTGGTTGGCTTTCGTTACGGCTCCCCATGCTACGTTGCCGAAACCTGATACGGCGATGGTTTTGCCCTTGATGTCGATGCCTTTCTTGTCGAGCATGTGTTTTACGAAGTACAGTCCGCCGAAACCTGTGGCTTCGGGACGGATAAGCGAACCGCCATATTCAAGTCCTTTGCCTGTAAAGGTGCCTGTAAATTCGTGTGTCAGTTTCTTGTACATGCCGAACATGTATCCAACCTCGCGTCCGCCTACGCCGATGTCGCCGGCAGGCACATCCATGTCGGGACCCAGATGGTGGTAAAGCTCCAGCATAAAGGCTTGGCAGAAGCGCATGATCTCGGCTTCGCTCTTGCCGCGCGGTGAGAAGTCGGAACCGCCTTTGGCGCCACCCATGGGCAAGGTGGTAAGGGCGTTTTTGAATGTTTGTTCGAATCCTAAGAATTTCAGGATAGACAGGTTGACCGATGCGTGGAAACGGATGCCGCCTTTGTAAGGACCGATGGCATTGTTGAATTGGACGCGATAGCCCAGGTTGACTTGCACTTTGCCTTTGTCGTCTACCCACGGCACACGGAATGTGATGATGCGGTCGGGTTCTACCAGCCGCTCGATGAGCGATACCTTTTCGAACTCGGGATGCTGGTTGTAAATATCTTCGATAGAAATCAATACCTCTTTTACGGCTTGCAAATACTCAGATTCACCGGGATGCTTGGCCTCCAGCGATGACATGATTCGGTTGATGTCCATAACTATTTATCTTTAAGGTCTGACAAAATGAAATGTTTCTTTATGCAAAGGTAGGATTTTAAACGGATAAACCAAATAATTCTGTATGAATTTATCTGTAAAAACTGATAAAAAGTTAAAAGCCGTGTGGCTGGTCATTGGCGGCAGGTAAAGTTTGTACGCCGATAAGTTGCATAAATCAAGAGAAATCCCGAAATTTGTTTGAGAAATCAAGCTTAAATCCGATAGCTATGCTCAATAAGTTAAAATTAAACCAACTCTATTTCAAGGATACCCAGTTTGTCAACCTGATGACGAAACGTATCTTTAATGTACTTCTGGTTGCCAATCCGTATGATGCTTTCATGCTGGAAGACGACGGGCGCATCGATGAGAAAATCTTTATCGAGTATATGAACCTGAGCCTTCGTTATCCGCCGCGTTTCACACAGGTGTCTACCGAGGAAGATGCCTGGAAGCAGTTGGAAAACACCCGTTTCGAGCTGGTCATCTGTATGCCCGGCACCGATAATAGTGATACGTTTGACATCGGCAGGCAAATCAAGGAGAAATATCCGCATATTCCGCTGGTGGTCCTGACCCCGTTCTCGCACGGCATCCGCGAGCGGATGGAGCACGAAGACCTGAGTGTCTTTGAATACGTGTTCTGCTGGCTGGGGAATACCGACCTGCTGGTGTCTATCATCAAGCTGATAGAGGACAAGATGAATCTGGAGCATGATGTCAAGGAGGTGGGTGTGCAGATGATTCTGCTGGTAGAAGACTCCATACGGTTTTATTCGTCGGTATTGCCTAACCTTTACAAGTTTGTGTTGCGCCAAAGCCAGGAGTTTGCAACGGAGGCGCTGAACGAGCACCAGCGTACCTTGCGCATGCGCGGGCGTCCTAAGATTGTATTGGCACGCACTTATGAGGAGGCGTTTGACCTTTATACCCGTTATCAGAACAATACCTTGGGGATTGTTTCCGATGCACGTTTCCCTCGAGAAGGGAAGATTGACCCGCAGGCAGGCATCCGCTTTCTTACCGAGGTGCGTAGCCGGAGTCCGTTTATCCCTTTGATTTTGCAATCGTCGGAAGCTTCGAACCGGGAGTTTGCCACCCACATTCATGCCCAGTTTGTCGACAAGAATTCCAAGAAGATGAATCTGGACTTGCGGCAGGCTGTGTCCGAGCATTTCGGCTTCGGTGATTTTGTGTTCCGTGACCCGAAGACCAAGGAGGAAGTGGCGCGGGTGCATAACTTGAAAGATTTGCAGAACGCCATTTTCTCTATCCCCGCCGACTCGCTGCTGTATCATATCGGGCGTAATCACGTGTCCCGCTGGTTGTATTCGCGTGCTATATTTCCCGTGGCAGAGTTCCTGAAGCAGATTACGTGGGAGTCGTTGCAAGACATTGATGCCCACCGGCAGATTATCTTCGAAGCCATTGTGAAATACCGTAAGATGAAAAACCAGGGTGTCGTAGCGGTATTCCAGCGCGACAGGTTCGACCGCTATTCGCACTTTGCCCGCATCGGTGACGGTTCGTTGGGAGGAAAGGGACGCGGACTTGCCTTTATCGACAACATGGTAAAGCGTCATCCCGAGTTTGAAGAGTTTGAGAATGCCACGATAGCCATTCCGAAGACGGTGGTGCTCTGTACGGATATATTCGACGAGTTTATGGAAACCAACCAGCTCTACCAGATAGCCCTGAGCGAAGCGGATGACGAAGTGATATTGCGTGCCTTTCTGCGTGCGAAGCTGCCCGATAACCTGGTAGAGGACTTTTTCGCTTTCTTCGATGTGGTGAAGGCGCCGATAGCCATCCGTTCGTCCAGCTTGCTGGAAGACTCGCACTATCAGCCTTTTGCCGGTATCTATTCTACTTATATGATTCCGTATATGGATGACAAGTACGAACGTCTGCGGATGCTGAGCGATGCGATAAAAGGTGTATATGCTTCGGTGTTCTATAAAGACAGCAAGGCGTATATGCAGGCTACCAGCAACGTTATCGACGAGGAAAAGATGGCGGTAATCCTGCAGGAGGTAGTGGGTACGCAATACGGCGACCGTTACTATCCTGCCATATCGGGCGTGGCACGTTCGGTCAATTATTATCCTATCAATGACGAACTTGCCGAAGAAGGTACTGTCAGCCTGGCATTGGGCTTGGGCAAATACATCGTCGACGGCGGATTGACCCTGCGTGTGTGTCCGTATCACCCTGATAAGGTGTTGCAGACCAGTGAGCTGGAGATGGCGCTTCGCGAGACACAGACCCGCTTTTATGCCCTTGACCTGAAGAACCTGGGACACGACTTTTCGCTGGATGACGGGTTCAATCTCTTGAAGCTGCCGGTGAAGGAAGCCGAGGCAGACGGTTCGCTGACATACATCGCTTCTACTTACGACCCTTATGATATGGTTATCCGCGACGGTATTTATCCCGGCGGGCGCAAGGTGATTACCTTTGCCAATATTCTTCAGCACGATGTGTTTCCTTTGGCACGTATTCTTCAGCTGGTACAGAAGTATGGTCAGGGTGAAATGCGCCGTCCGGTAGAGATTGAGTTTGCCGTTAACCTGAACGCCCAAGAGAAGTCCGGCACTTTTTATTTGCTTCAAATCCGTCCGATGGTGGATATGAAAGCCGATTTCAACGAAGACCTGGAAGCCATCCCCGGAGAACGTTTGTTGCTGAAAAGCGAGAATGCGTTGGGGCAGGGTGTGATAGATGATATGCAAGATGTGATTTATGTGAAGACGGAAGGTTATTCGGCTTCGAACAACCAGCTGATAGCCTATGATATCGAGAAACTGAACCGGCGTTTCCTTGACGAAGGCAAGCACTATGTCCTGGTAGGTCCGGGCAGGTGGGGAAGCAGTGATACCTGGCTGGGTATTCCTGTGAAGTGGCCCAATATTTCGGCGGCACGTATTATCGTTGAGGCTGGTCTCACCAATTACCGTGTCGACCCTAGCCAGGGTACGCATTTCTTCCAGAACCTCACGTCATTCGGGGTAGGCTATTTTACCATCAATGCTTATTGCGGCGACGGGGTGTTCAATCAGGAATTGCTGGATGCCATGCCTGCTGTGGAAGAGACGAAATTTATCCGTTGGGTGCATTTCGACAAGCCGCTTACGGCAAAGATGAACGGGAAGAAGAAGCTGGGAGTGGTGGAATTGCCGGAATGAGTAACCTGTTTATTATATAACTATTCACTACAGAGGCCACAGAGTGCCACAGAAGAATAGGTCAATAAACAATATGCTAATGTGAAAATAAATTAGCACATTGCCCTATTATTCATTGACACATTAAGAAGCTGTTTTGAATTTCTCCAAAAAGTTTTTCTTGGCTTGATGTATCTATTTTCGTGTGTGCTTTGGGCGATTTTTTGGCCCTTTTCGCTCCTGTTCTTCGTCAGAT
>NZ_NFJA01000067.1:0-20222 GCF_002159615.1 Bacteroides sp. An279 | reverse complement strand
CCAATAGTCTTACTTCTGAAACCGGCGCAAAAAGGTATTGGCATCTAACTTCCAGCCCGCCCTGCGGGCGATAACTACCTATAACTCCCTTTTAACTCCTGATTGGCATGAAAAAAATTACTTTATTTTCAGTCCCGGAATCAGCGGTGTCGTATCCACCAGTTCCAAATCCTTTACCATATCCAGCGTACCCTGTTTGTACTTCTGGAAATGGAGAGTCTTCAAATGGCTTTCGTAAGCGGCACGGTCGGCATAGATTTCGAGGATGGTAATCTTGTGGGGCGCATCCTTTTCGGCTGTGGCATAAAGAGTGAGCACGCCCGGCTCCAGCCGCATGGAGGCTTCTATTTCCTCTTTCAGATAGGCGTTGTATTCATCCAACCGTTCCGGGTCTACTGTTATTTTCGAAAGGCGTACCAGGTTATCCGTAGCCGGTGCAGCCGGTTTGGCAGTTTCCTGCTTGATGATGCGCAGTGCCTTGATGGCTGCCGGGAAACCAATGTAGGGAAGACATTGGATGACCGCTGCGGTCACTTCTTCGGGCGTATTGCCTGCCTGGATGTTTCCGTGGAAATGCGACTGCAACTGGCTTTCCGTCTCCAGTGTCGTCAGGATGCAGTAGCCGATCAGTTCTTTGGTTTTCAAGTCAAGTCCGTTACGGGTGTATATTTCGCCAAAGAAATAGTCGGTCAGGAAGCGTGCTACCTCTTCACCCATTCCGCCGGGCACGCCTTCCATCACGGCAGAGATTCCTTCGTGGTAGAGTTTGTCCTGAATGGCTGCGCCCTGCTCATGACGGTTCGCTTCGGTGACGGTGGTCTGATTCTCCAAGGGAAGGCTGATGTCGCGCTCCTTGAATACTTCGTTCACCGTTCCGACCGCATTGAGCATCTTGGGGAAACCGATGAACGGTGCTGTCAGATACATCGCTTCCCGTAATTCCACAGGGGTGACGCCCACGTTCAGGGCAGCTCCCGCATGGACTTTCAGTTGCGGAAGCGTCTGCATCGTGGCAAGGGTGACACAAGTAATCATTTCGCGCTGTTTCAAGCTCAAGTTTCCCGTAGTAAACACCTCGCCGAAGATAAATTTCTGAAGGATGTCCATCATCTCCGGGTCTGTGCCCTGTCCGGTCAGGGCTTCACCGCCGAAAAGGGTACGGTAATTTTCCTTGCACGTTTCTATTCTGTTCATTGTTTCGTCGTTCTGTGCCTTTGCCGGCATGAGTCCTGCCAGCAATAAGGCGAATATAATTACAGATTGTTTCATATTTATCATGTTACTGTCTATAGACTTTTTCCTAACTGATATGCCTGTTCGGGATAGCGGGTGTTGCGAATGGAACCTGCCGTCCATACCCCGGAAGCGACCACCTCACCCACACTTTCCCAGCCGAGATATTCCATTAGAGTGTGGTAATGCAGCAGCATCGGTTCCGCTTCCTTTTTTGAAGTGTCAGCGTATGTCATCAGGTAAGCGGCTTTTTTGTAGTGATCCTTGATCTTTCCGTTGATTGCATAGAAACGATCAATCACCAGCTTCATTTGTGCCGAAATTGCAAAATAATACATCGGCGTGGCGAACACCACCATGTCGGCGGCAATGAGGTGGGGACGCAGTTCATTAAAATCATCCTTTATCACACACGGGCCGTCCATGCCGCAACGGTTGCAGGCACGGCAAGGTTCCACTTGTTTGAAGGCGCAATCGAAACGGTATATCTCATGTCCTTTTTCCTGTGCGCCTTTGATGAACTGTTCCGCCAGATAAGCCGAATTTCCGTTCCGGCGGGGACTACCGGTCAATACTACTATTTTCATTCTACTACTATTTTTAGTGTTCAAATTTTCTACGGCTTTCATGATGCCGCCTCCCAAGATCATACTCCCTGTAGCTGCGAGCAGGGATTTACGGAGAAAATCCCGGCGCTTCATCAGTTCTCAGGATTAAATGTTTTTCCAAATGTCGTACATTTAGCGATTTCGTCTCCCGTCCGCAAATAGGTATAGTTGGGCATTTCGAAGAGGACGGGCTTCACTTTGCTGTAGTCCGGCTTCCCTTTGTCATTGAGAATACTTTCTTCGGCATAGGTGTTCGTGATTTTGCAGATGAAGTTATCGAACGTATCCGTTCCGTAATTATCTACCACCTCACATTCCATCACCAACGGACTTTCATCAATGACAGGAGTTCCGGCTTCACCCGGATGCCAGGCAAAAACTTCCGATTTGTCCGTTTTCGCTCCGCTGACGCAACCTACGTAGTCAGCACGTTGCAGCATGGCTTCGTCTACCATATTGACGGACACCTTGCCTGTGGTTTTCACACCTTGGTTGGTGTAATGCGCCTTGTGCATACTCAGCAGGATGCGGTCGTGCCCGATGATGCCCACATGGGCAACGAGCAGCCAGTTTACCTTTCCGTTTACCTCCGTACCCACTACTACGGCGGGAGTAGGATACAATGCCAATGTCTGGCCGATGTTCTTTTTCATATTCTCTTCCGTTTGAAAATTGTATGACTATTTGCCGGTCAACGCCTCCTGGTCTTCGGGATATCGTGCTCCGATGATTTCGATGCTGTCCAGATGACGGCGGATATCGGCAAGCTCTTCCGTGGTAAAGCGAATGTCCGCTCCGCCGATATTCTCCTTGATGCGTTCAATACGTTTCGTGCCGGGAATAGGGACAATCCACGGTTGCTGTGCCAGGAGCCAGCCGATGGCAATACGTGCCGGAGAGGTTTCTTTCCGGCGGGCAAGTTCTTTCACATACTCTACCAACGCTACATTGTGTTGCAGGTTCTCCGGCTGGAAACGGGGAATGGTAGAACGGAAATCTGTCTTGTCGAATGTGCTATTACGGTCGAAGCGTCCGGTCAGCATGGCTTTCCCCAACGGGCTGAACGGCACGAAGCCGATGCCCAGCTCCTCCAAGGTAGGGAGCAGTTCCTTTTCCACTTGACGGTACCACAGGGAATATTCGCTCTGCACTGCCGTTAGCGGACAAACGGCATGGGCGCGGCGCACTGTGGAAGGGGCAGCTTCGGACAGGCCCCAATATAATACCTTGCCCTCTTTGATGAGCGAGGCAACCGTATCCGCCACTTCTTCTATCGGTGTATCCGGGTCTACCCGGTGCTGGTAGTAGAGGTCAATGTGGTCGGTACGCAGGCGGCGGAGCGAACCTTCCACCGCCCGGCGGATGGTGTCGGGTTTGCTTGACAGGCTTACGGGGCGTGCCGATGTATTAAGGTCGGGCATATCCACCAAGTTATAGCCGAACTTCGTGGCGATGACTACTTTGTCGCGGACCGGTTCCAAAGCTTCGCCCACTAACTCTTCGTTCTTGAACGCACTATACACCTCTGCCGTATCAAAGAATGTAACTCCCAACTCTACCGCCTCGCGCAGCGTGGCGATGGCTTCTTTCCGGTCGGGATAAGGAGGATAACTCTGCGTAAATCCCATGCAGCCCAGTCCTACTTCCGAAACTTCCAGTCCTTGTTTTCCTAATGTTCTTGTTTTCATCGATGTTATTTGCCTAATGAGAGCGTTACCGTTACATCACCGTTTCCCAATGCTGATTTCAATTGTGCGCCATTGGTATTATCTATCTTGCCTATGCGGGTGAAGTTCCACGAATTGGTCGAATAATAAATTACCAGGTATTTCCCCTGGTAAAGGATGATGTCGCCGGGACCGGTCGATGTCTGTCGGTCATTGCGCGGAAGGCTGGTACCCAGCGGTCCCACTTTTTCCATGTTGCCGTAGTCTTCCATTTCCACGGTGACGTCTCCTTTTGATAGCAATTCTATCAAAGCATCTGCGGACGAATTATCCGCTAAAGTGGCGGTAAATGTCTTACCGTCCTTGATGGTCAGTCTGATTGTGTTATTTCCCATATTTGCTTTCATTTGATTGTCTGAAACTCTTTGTTGTGCCTGAACTGCTGTCATAAAGACCGAGAGCAGCAACAGGAGGACGAGATGCAGTCTATTCATCGTTTTTTCCTTTTTCTAAAATTACTTACCATGTAGTCGACAACGTCAATCCTGATGGAGAAGTGCTTTCCCCGCTGTTCCCAATGGGAGTCGTTCTTATTTGTAGGATTCCCGATAGACGTTCACGATATCTTCGTCCGACATCTGGACACGGTCGCTGGTGAACATCACGCCCATTACCTCACGGGTGTTACGCATCAGCGTCTCGAACTCGTCGGGAGTAATGCCGTAGTCGGACATCTTCAGGTCGGCTACGCCGCACGCCTCTTGCAGACGGGTGAGGGCGGTCAGGAAGTCTTCGGGTTTCGTGGCTTCCGGCATACCCATTGCCTGTGCCATGCGGATGAAGCGATCGTCGCAGGCATGGTGCTCGATGAAATATTTATAATAGGCACGGCTCACCATAATCAGACCGGCACCGTGGGGCAGGTTGGGATGATAAGCGGAAAGGGCATGTTCCAGGGCGTGCTCGCTGGTGATAAGCGTCAGGCACATCACGCCGCCGGACAACGTATTGCCGAAAGCCACACGGGTACGGGCCTCCAGGTCATTGCCGTCCTTGATGGCACGGGGCAGGTATTCGGCAATGTTGCGGATGGCTTCGAGGGCATACATGTCGCTCATCAGATTGGCACCTTTCGCAATGTATCCTTCCGTGCTATGGAACAGGGCATCGAAGCCTTGATAGGCAGTGAATGTTGCCGGTACACTTTTCATCAGTTCCGCATCAACGATAGAGAGGACGGGAAACAGGGATGCATCACCCACGAAAGCTTTCTCAAACGTGTCCTCCTTCGTAATAACGCCGGAGTTGTCCGTTTCCGACCCTGTGCCTGCCGTAGTGGTGATGGCTATGATAGGCAACGGTTTTACGGCAATAGGCTGTCCTTTTCCAGAACCGATGGGCACGTAATCCCACAGTTCGCCTTCATTCGTAGCCATGACCGCGATAGCCTTTGCGCAATCCATGACACTGCCTCCACCCAACGCAACGAGAAAATCACACCCATTGTCGCGTGCAGTCTTTGCACCGGCATTGACGTTGCCTACGGTAGGATTGGGAGCTACACCGTCGAAGATGCAGGTTTCCACACCGGCTTTGTGCAACTGCTCTTCCGTGCGGGCAAGATAGCCGTTGGCGCGGGTGGATTTACCATTAGAAATAATAATGAGGGCACGTTTGCCCGGCATGGGTTGTTCACTCAGTTTGTTCAACATCCCTGCACCGAACATCACGCGAGTAGGAATGTACATGTCGTAGTTGTTGTTCGTTTTCATTTTGTAGGTTATATTTAATGATTCTGATGCAAAGGTAGCGGACTGCCGGTGGAAAGGAGATAACGTATTTACTGACGGTTGTAACCGATTTACGGATTATTTTCCCATCGTTTCCTTTACTTTTGCTAACAGATTGGGAATATCCAGATGCTGCGGACACTTTGCCAGGCATTCTCCACATCCGATGCACGAGGAAGCCGGGTCGCCGCGCTGGACGGGAGACATGGATACGGTGTAATCCATCATTGCCCGCTCCTTGTTGCGGTGCAGAAGGTAGTTGTTGTAGACATAGGCGAAGATGTAGCCGATAGCGACATTCTGCGGGCAGGGAATGCACTGGTAACATCCGGTACAGTCAATGTGTCCCGGTGCATGGCGGTAAGCGTAGATGGCTGCTCCCAATGCCTCGCGTTCGGCAGGTGTAAGCATATTCGGTTTCGCCTTGGTTGCATAGCTCAGGTTTTCTTCCACATCTTCCATGGAACCCATGCCGCTGACAGCTACGCTTACTTCGGGAATGTCCCACAGGTAATCCAGTGCCCATTCCGCATCGGGTTTCCGGATGCCGGTAGAGGCAAGTGCTTCCCTCATACTTTGTGGCAGGTTGGCAAGGAAGCCGGTGCGGACAGGCTTCATTACCGCCAGCCCCATACCGTTGGCAGCGGCATATTTCGGACCGAGCACACCTGCCTCGTATTCATAATCAAGGTAATTGTGCTGGATAAGGCAGAAATCCCATGCCGGTGTATATTCGACTACCCGTTTGAATAGTTGCAGGCTGTCGTGGAAAGAGAATCCCATAAAGCGTATTTTCCCTTGCGCCTTCAGATTCTCCATCTTCTCGATAAGCCGATACGGCAGCACGTAGTCTTTCCATGCCCGGTGCATAATCATGTGGATGTGGTAGAAATCAATCACATCCGTATCAATCGCACGCCGGGACTGGTCGAAGAACTTTTCGAAATCGTCTGCATTCTGCATCTCCCACCACGGCATTTTGGAAGTGACATAAACCCGGTCGCGCCAGCCTCTTGCAAGTGCCTTGCCGACTGCCTGCTCGCTTTCGCCTCCCATATAGACACGTCCGGTATCAATGTAGTTTACTCCGCCTTCGATGGCACGGTGTACCATCGGGGTGGTCTGC
The DNA here is from genome assembly GCF_002159615.1 of Bacteroides sp. An279. Classification (NCBI taxonomy): domain Bacteria; kingdom Pseudomonadati; phylum Bacteroidota; class Bacteroidia; order Bacteroidales; family Bacteroidaceae; genus Bacteroides; species Bacteroides sp. An279. The sequence continues at coordinate 13,798 of NZ_NFJA01000067.1, read as the reverse complement.
TCGAAATCCACATGCCCGTTCTTCATAGGCAGGCGCAACATGCCAAAACCTAATGCCGATACATTTACCCCTGTTCTGCCCATCGGGCGGTATTGCATCTGTGGGTTGTAATTCAGGATGTCTTTTGCTTTCTGCTCCTGCTCCACACGTCTGTTTGCTTCTTGCGCAATGGCTTTCGGTCCCATTGCGGCACCGACAGCCGCGGCGAATAATCCGCTTTTGATGAAATTCCTTCTGTCCATAATTTTTAAATGAAGAATGAAGAACTAAAAATGAAGAATTAATGCTGAGTCAATCCTATGAGCCACGCCGGGTTGTGGCGTACCAGTAAGTCAATGTCGCTTTGAGAGATGCCTTCTGTCTGCAATTTCAGGATGCAATCCCTCATGCCCTCGATGGGGTGTGGCATCACCGCCTGTCCCAAGTCTGTGGAAATGAAACTCCGCGACGGGTCGATGCGGACAAAACCGGCAAGCTCCCCGATGCTTTGCCGTGGGTATTGCGACATCTTTGTGCCTTCTCCCCACAGGCAGGGCAGGTAGCAATATTCGATGTATGCGCCAAGGTCGATGCACTGCTTAATCTGGTCGGCAGTCATTTTCCAGAAATGAGAATTGGCATGAGTGACGACAAATTTATCCACACCTATTTCCTTTGCCTTACGGGCGAGTGTGATGCTTTCTTTGGGCGAAGCGTGTCCGGTAGCAAAGATGATGCCGGCTTCCGCACAGATTTCCATTACGCGGACGACTTCGGGCAATACCTGTCCGTTATCATCCAACACGGGAATGCCTTTCTCTTTCTTGCCTTCACATTGGTAATGATAGGCTGCGTCAAGTGTCGGCATCCAGATGCACCGGCACAGTCCTCCACTTGTTTCTACGGCTTTCTGTGCGGCAAACGGATTTACCTTGTCCCCATGCACACGGTTCATGCAGAAACTGCCGAAACATTCCGCTTCCGGCAGTGCTTGCCGGATGATATATGCCCTGTCGTGACAACTGAAGTCATTGGACTTGAACATCACGGCACGGTATCCGGCACGCATGGCATCCTGCATGAAACCATATTCATCTACCGAGCGTTCCCGCGAATCGGGGCGGCAGTGCAGGTGGATGTCGCATACTCCTTTTACTAATCCGTCATCTGTAAACATTGCGTTTTCATTCTTTTTTTTCTCCGAAAGAAAATCCATGGCACGGGCAGGTATCGCTGCCTGTGCGAACAATACTCCTCCGGTCAGCACGGAACTCTTGATAAAGTCCCTGCGATTTATTTTTCCATTATCATTCATCGCTTTTCTTTTTTTGCAAAAATAGCCGGTATCCAACTTAAAGGACATAACCTATTTACGGAGATTTGTAACTCATTTACAGATTACGGTTCAACGCCGATACAAGTTACGGTAGAAACTTTTATTTTTGCGATACAAGAATGTAATGATGATACGAATATGAAAACAGATTTGATAAAAATGGATACGGTAGAAGAGTACAACAAACTGTTCGGACTGGAAACACTTCACCCGTTGGTGAATGTCATCGACCTTTCGGAAGCCACCCGATTCCCTACACGTTTCACTATCAATTACGGCATCTATGCCCTGTTCTTGAAAGAAACCAAATGTGGCGATATCCGTTATGGAAGGCAGGTTTATGATTATCGGGAAGGCACGATTACCAGTTTTGCACCGGGGCAGGTGTCGGAAACGGAAATGCTGGAAGGCATGAAGCCCACGGCACGCGGCATTGTGTTTCATCCCGATCTGATTAAAGGTACATCGCTCGGACAGGAAATCAAGTCTTATTCTTTCTTCTCTTACAATTCTACCGAAGCCCTGCACCTTTCGGACGAAGAGAAAAGCATCATCCTCGATTGTCTGGTTAAAATAAAAATAGAACTGACGCATCCGATAGACAAGTTGAGCAAACGGTTGATTGCAAGAAATATCCAGTTGCTGCTTGACTATTGTATGCGTTTTTATAACCGGCAATTCGTCACCCGCGAGAAATCAAACAAGGATGTGCTGACCCGTTTCGAAGCTTTGCTCGACGATTATTTTCAAAGTGGAAAGTCGCGTACCAACGGACTGCCGACCGTACGGTATTTTGCCGATAAGGTATTTCTTTCTCCCAACTACTTTGGAGACCTTATTAAGAAAGAAACGGGAAAAAATCCGCAGGAATACATCCAGGGGAAAATCATAGATACTGCCAAAGACATGCTCGCCGATACGGAGAAGACCGTAAACCAGATTGCCGATGAATTGGGCTTTCAATATTCCCAACATTTCAACCGGGTATTTAAGAAAGTGGCAGGATATACGCCCAGCGAATACAGAAAACGGGTGGCTGCAGGGTGAATTGCGGTCGAACGCTTTGGGCTGCTCTATATTTTCGGGAGAAGCTGCTGCGCTGAAACGAATCTGTCCTTTTTTATCGAAAATGACATAACGTGGTATAAATAGGGTTTTACGTTTGTCTCCGAATGTTTTATATATCTCATCATGAAACTGTATGCGTACATGTTCTCCCATCAAATCATAGGCATTTATACTTTGAATGGTGTGAAATTGTGTATTTAAATGGCGGTTTCAAAGAAAATAATGAAAAATATGCCGGGTTGAGCCTGAATTTCAGAAGATGGTCAGGAATCAATTCGAGGGCTGGAAAATCAGGAGTAGCCATAGCAGCTTTCGTCTCTATGGTTGAAACGGATGGAACAGTGAGGAGCCGAGTCAGAGCGAGGAGTTCTGATGACGGCTTTTCTTTTTTCTCTTTATTTTATTCATCTATACGGCGCAGTTTTTCCTGATTCTTCTTATCATAGGCTTCTCCTCTTGGCAACAGATACTCGAACATCACCACATCATTTTCAATATGGACATGGAAGGTGAAGAACGCCCGGTAACTGCCGATGCGTATGCGATAAACGAAATCATAGCCGACCAGCTTCTTGCAATCAGTTATTTCATCAATACATCGGGCTTCCATGACTCCCTGTATGGCATTCCTGACAGAATCAAGTACTTTGCCGGATAATTTTCTGACTGCCTTAACAAATGCCTTTGAATACTCTACCTTCATTTCCTTTCAATACCCAGCCAGTTTTCAAAATCCTGTTTTTCTTTTTCCCCGACCCTTACATGCCCGTCAGGTTCATTTTTTGAAAGCCACCGGTATGCATCATTGTCATCCATACCGGCTAGCATATCCTCTACGTCTTTCGCAAGAAGTCCCTCAATGTATCTTTTTAAATTGGTGCCTTGCATGGCTGCTTTTACAGACAGATACCGGAAAATATCTTCTGGTATGTCTATTATTTTTCTTCTAGTAGCTTTAACCGTAGTATCCATAATATTCGTTTCGTTTTTCGCAAAGGTATATAAAGTATATGATATATACAACTTTTTGGTGGTGAGATTGTGATTCTAAACATTTCAAAACAACGCCACAAATCCGTCTTTCCGAACAAAAAAATAGGAACTAAGTTTTTACGCTTAATTCCTATAACTTGTTAATCTCTAAAAGATTATCAGCGGAGAAACAGGGATTCGAACCCTGGGAACAGTTACCCGTTCACCGCATTTCGAGTGCGGCCCGATCGACCACTCCGGCATCTCTCCAAAATAAAAAGCGCTTTCTGAAAAAAATCATGAAAGCGCTTCTGTTCAGCGGAGAGACAGGGATTCGAACCCCGGGTACCTCGCGGTACAACGGTTTTCAAGACCGCCGCAATCGACCACTCTGCCACCTCTCCTTAAACTGTAGGGTAAGTGCTTCTGGTTTTCAAAAGCGTTGCAAAGGTACGGATTATTTTTGAATATGCAAGCGTTCGGGCAAAAAAAGTATGAGAAAGGGGGAGTTTTACTAAGATTTGTCTATCTTTGCCCTCATTATCAAACTTAATGAACGGAATTATGAATAAGGCTATTATTACTGTTGTAGGAAAAGATTCGGTAGGCATTATTGCCAAGGTATGTTCGTATCTTGCAGAAAACAATATCAACATTCTGGATATATCGCAGACTATCGTGCAGGAGTTCTTCAATATGATGATGATTGTGGATATGGCGCGTATTGCAAAACCGTTTGAGCAGGTGGTTAATGAACTGACTGAAGTAGGACAAGCGCTAGGCGTGCAGGTGAAATGTCAGCGTGAAGAGATTTTCGATAAAATGCATCGGATTTAAAAAAAAGGCTGGCTTATGATTAATATATCAGAGGTTCTGGAAACCAACAAGATGATTGAAAAAGAAAATCTGGATGTGCGTACCATTACAATGGGTATCAATCTGTTGGAGTGTGCAGATAGCAACGTGGATATTCTTTGTCAGAAGATTTATGAAAAGGTAACCCGGCTTGCCAAAGACTTGGTAAAGACAGGAGAAGACATATCGAAAGAATACGGGATTCCTATCGTGAACAAACGTATCTCGGTTACGCCGATTTCATTGGTGGGTGGGGCAGCTTGCCAGACTACTGCCGATTATGTAAAGGTTGCACGTACGCTAGACCGTGCAGCAGAGGAATTGGGGGTGAATTTCATCGGTGGCTATTCGGCTATCGTCTCTAAAGGGATGACACGAAGTGATGAATTGCTGATTCGTTCTATCCCTGAAGCCTTGGCCTGCACCGAACGTATCTGCAGCTCGGTGAATGTAGGTTCCACTAAGACGGGTATCAATATGGATGCAGTGCGTCTGATGGGGGATATTATCAAGGAAACGGCTCGGCTTACTGCAGAGCGTGATTCGCTGGGCTGTGCCAAGCTGGTGGTATTATGCAATGCTCCCGATGATAATCCGTTTATGGCAGGTGCATTTCACGGCGTTTCGGAAGACGATGCCATTATCAATGTGGGCGTAAGCGGTCCTGGAGTAGTGAAGTATGTACTCGAACAGATTCGGGATGCCGATTTCGAAGTGTTGTGCGAAACTATCAAGCGTACAGCGTTCAAGATTACCCGTGTAGGACAGCTGGTGGCTCAGGAAGCCTCGCGCAGGTTGGGGATACCCTTTGGCATTATTGACTTGTCATTAGCTCCTACGCCGGCAGTAGGCGATAGTGTAGCGGATATTTTGAAGGAAATCGGACTGGAACACCCGGGAGCACCGGGAACTACGGCGGCATTGGCTTTGCTGAACGACCAGGTAAAAAAAGGAGGTGTAATGGCTTCTTCGTATGTAGGAGGTCTGAGTGGTGCTTTTATTCCGGTGAGCGAAGACCAAGGGATGATTGATGCGGTAGAAGCAGGGGCACTGACTATCGAGAAACTGGAAGCGATGACTTGCGTATGTTCGGTAGGATTGGACATGATTGCTATTCCGGGCGATACGCCGGCTACTACTATTTCGGGTATTATAGCCGATGAGTCGGCTATTGGTATGGTGAACCAGAAGACTACGGCGGTGCGTATCATTCCGGTAGAAGGAAAGAAAGTGGGCGAAACGGTAGAGTTTGGTGGCTTGTTGGGATATGCTCCTGTTATGCCGGTCAACCGTTTCAGCTGTGAGGCTTTTGTGAACCGGGGAGGACGCATCCCTGCACCGATACATAGCTTTAAGAACTAAGCAGAAGTATGGCAGTTGATTTAGACGGACTGAACGAGAGCCAGCGGGAAGCGGTGCTCTATATCGACGGGCCTTCGCAGGTGATAGCAGGGGCAGGTTCGGGTAAGACGCGTGTATTGACATATAAGATTGCTTATCTGATGGACCAGGGTTATGAGCCTTGGTCTATCCTGGCTCTGACTTTTACCAATAAGGCGGCCCGGGAAATGAAGGAACGCATTGCACGGCAGGTAGGAGAGGAGAAGGCACGTTATCTGTGGATGGGGACATTCCATTCCATCTTTTCCCGTATCCTGCGTGCCGAGGCAGAACGGTTGGGCTTTTCATCTGATTTTACGGTATATGATGCGGCTGATTCGAAAAGCTTATTGAAAACCATCATTAAGGAAATGGGGCTGGATGACAAGACTTACCGTCCGGGACTGGTACAGAGCCGCATCAGCCAGGCAAAGAACCAGTTGGTATTGCCTGTGGCGTATGCGTCAAATGCTGAATGTTATCAAAGTGATGTGGAGGCAAAAGTGCCTGCCATACGTGATATTTACCTTCGTTATTGGGAGCGGTGCCGGCAAAGCGATGCCATGGATTTCGATGACTTGCTGCTTTATACCTACTTGCTGTTCGAACAACATGCTGATGTGCGCGAGAAATATGCCTCACGCTTCCGTTTTGTATTGGTAGATGAGTATCAGGACACTAATTACGCCCAGCACCGCATCGTGTGGCAGCTCACCGAGAAATACCGCAAGGTATGTGTCGTGGGAGACGATGCACAGAGCATTTATTCGTTCCGTGGAGCCAATATCGATAATATCCTTCATTTCAGACAGACTTACCAGGAAGCGCGGCTTTTCAAGCTGGAGCAGAATTACCGTTCTACACAGACCATTGTGAAAGCCGCCAACAGCTTGATAGCGAAAAACCGCGCGCAGATACACAAAGAGGTGTTTTCGGAGAAAGACAAGGGCGAACCGATTCCGGTGTTCAAAGCTTATAGTGACGTGGAGGAAGGAGAAATCGTTGCAGGTACGATAACCCGGATGGTGGCGAGAGACGGATACGGATATGATGATTTTGCCGTTCTGTACCGCACCAATGCACAGAGCCGTATTTTCGAAGAATCGTTACGTAAGCGAGGGCTTCCTTACCGTATTTATGGTGGATTGTCTTTCTATCAGCGGAAAGAGATTAAGGATGTGACGGCTTATTTCCGCTTGGCGGTGAACCCTCATGATGAAGAAGCGTTCAAGCGGATTATCAATTATCCGGCAAGGGGTATCGGCGATACGACGCTGAATAAAATTACAAGTGCGGCTACGCAACACAATGTCAGTCTGTGGACGGTACTGAACGAGCCTTTGGCGTATGGTCTGTCATTGACGAAGAGTACAGTTGCCAGATTGCAGGGGTTCCGCGACCTGATAGCCGGATTTGCTTCGGATGTGGCAAGCAAAAATGCCTACGGCTTGGGGCAGGACATTGTCAGGCGTTCGGGGATTGTTGCCGATGTGTACCGGGACCGGTCGCCCGAAAATCTGAGCCGGCAGGAGAATATAGAAGAGTTGATCAACGGTATGCATGACTTTTGTGCCAGCCGTGAGGAGGAAGGGAACAGCCGTGTGTCGCTTTCGGATTATCTACAGGAAATATCCTTGTTGACCGACCTGGATAGCGAAGAGGGTGAAGGTGCCAAAGTAACACTGATGACCATTCATTCGGCCAAGGGGCTGGAGTTTAAGAATGTGTTTGTAGTTGGGCTTGAAGAAAACCTGTTCCCCAGTCCGATGGTGTCTGGAAATTTAAAGCAACTTGAAGAAGAACGGCGCTTGTTCTATGTAGCGATTACACGTGCCGAGGAGCATTGCTTCTTGTCTTATGCCAAGTCACGCTTCCGGTATGGGAAAACAGAGTTTAGCAGTCCCAGCCGTTTCTTGGGTGACATTGATGCGCGTTATCTGAAATTGCCCGAAGAGGACGCTGCCTTTTCACGTACTACGCAGAACGAGCGTGCCAGCCGATTGGCTCCAGAAGCTTCGTCGGGCATTTCCCGTCCGAAAGTTGCAATGGAGAAGCCTCGTGTAGTCTCTGTGGCAAGTCCGCGTAATCTGCGTAAGCTTTCCCCAGATGCTCCGGATGCGGCTGGTCCGGCACTTGGAGCAGGCCTGTCGGTTGGTCAGATGATTGAACACCAGCGTTTTGGTATCGGTAAGGTAGTGAAAGTAGAAGGCACGGGCGACAATTGCAAGGCGACCGTAGAGTTCCGGCATGCCGGTGTGAAGCAGCTTTTGTTGAAGTTCGCCCGTTTTAAAGTAATAGAATAATGTTTTTCACTACAGGCGAATTTAAAAAATAAAATGAATATCCGCATTTTGCCCAATAAGGAGTTAAAAGGAATTATTTCAGGGAGTTAAAATGATTTAGAAGCCAATACTTTAGCATCGATTCTGTAGAGACGATGTGCACATCGTCTCTACTACGTGGCATATACAAAATGCACATACCGCATGAAGTATAACTCCTGCCGAAGGCATAACTCCTTCTAACTCCCTTTTAGAAGCTGTTTTGAATTTATCGTGCGATGATTTGGGATGAGTTTTTGAGGCATTTTCGCTTCTGTGATGAGGAAGATAGCGGGCTATCTGACGAAGAACAGGAGCGAAAAAGACCAAAAAATCGCCCAAAGCACACACGAAAACGTATACATCAAGACAAGAAAAACTTTTTGGAGAAATTCAAAACAGCTTCTTATACCATGGGTATTTTGCGGAATTCAAAAAAATAAAAATAATCTGTGTTGAGAAAAAGCGAAACAGTAGTAGTATGTTAGATGTAACTAAAGTTCCTTCTCCGTGTTATGTAATGGAAGAAGATTTGCTCAGGAAAAACCTGGGGGTGATAAAGTCGGTAGCTGACCGGGCTGGGGTAGAAATTATCCTTGCGTTTAAAGCATTTGCGATGTGGAAATCGTTCCCGATATTCCGCGAGTACATCAGCCATACGACGGCAAGTTCGGTGTACGAGGCACGTCTGGCTTTCGAAGAGTTCGGAAGTCGGGCGCATACCTATTCGCCGGCTTACACCGAAGCTAATTTCCCAGAGTTTCTGAAATATAGCAGCCATATCACATTCAATTCACTTTCGCAGTTCGAACGTTTCTATCCGATGGTTAAGGCTTATCCTGAACCGGTTTCTTGTGGTATACGTGTCAATCCGGAGTATTCGGAGGTGGAAGTGGAACTATATAACCCTTGTGCGCCGGGCACACGTTTCGGAGTGACGGCAGACTTGCTTCCCGAACGTTTGCCCGAAGGCATTGAGGGTTTTCATTGCCATTGCCATTGCGAGTCCAGTTCGTACGAGCTGGAACGTACGCTGAAGCATATCGAAGAAAAGTTTTCGCGCTGGTTCCCGCAGCTGAAATGGCTGAATTTGGGAGGTGGGCATCTGATGACCCGTAAGGACTATGATGTAGAGCATCTGATTGGATTGCTGAAGGGGTTGAAGGCACGTTATCCGCATTTGCAGATTATTCTGGAGCCTGGCTCTGCCTTTGCCTGGCAGACGGGACCGCTGGTGGCTTCGGTGGTGGATGTGGTAGAGAGCCGGGGAATCCGTACGGCGATTCTCGATGTAAGCTTTACGTGCCACATGCCCGATTGTCTGGAGATGCCTTACCAGCCGGCGGTGCGTGGGGCAGAGTCGCTTCCCGCCGATGCGGTCAAGACGGCAGGTCCCGAAGCCCACGTGTATCGTCTGGGTGGGAACAGTTGCCTGAGTGGCGACTATATGGGAAGCTGGAAGTTCGACCATGAAGTGCAGGTGGGCGAACGGATTGTGTTCGAGGACATGATTCATTACACGATGGTGAAGACGAATATGTTCAACGGTATTCACCATCCGTCTATTGCCCTGTATCATAGCAATGGTGAACTGGAAGTATATCGTACCTTCGGTTATGAAGATTACCGTGACCGGATGTGTTGAGAAACTGTTTTGAATTTATCGTATATAAAAGCCTCCTCAAACGAACATAAGTGAACCGTCTGACTCACTTATGTTAAACGCCTAAGTTACTTATGTTAAACGGGCAAGTTACTTATGTTCGTTTGCTGAGCCTCTTTTGCCCGTTTTTCCGGATAGTATCATAGCCAGACGCAGGAGGTTGCGGAAGCCCGCGGATATAGGTGCGTCGGCAAACGCATATAGGTCCATCCGCTGTAAGATTATTAATCTTCAGGCTGCAAGATTATTAATCTTACAAGCGGAAGATTATTAATCTTACACCAGACGAAGTTTTCTGCATCGGGAGAAGAAGATAACGACAACCTTTTGAGAAACTGTTTTGAATTTCTTCAAAAAGTTTTTCTCCGTCTTGCTGTATTCGTTTTCGTGTGTGCTTTGGGCGAAGTATAAGATGCCGTTTAAAGTATAACAAAAAAGAGGTTCCGTAACGTGCGGAACCTCTTTTTTGTTAGAGTGTGCAATCTGCTTTTACCTTTTTATCCTATGAAAACTACTATTTATATTGTTAATTTTGTGCCAAGTCTACGGCATAGTTGGCGCGCTTGCCCGACGGATAGACACCGGTCATGAACAATACCTGGTCGGGCGACTGGGAAGCCGCTTTCATCACGTCTTCCAAATCCTGTACGGTACGAAGTTGTTTGCCGTTGGCTTTCAGAATGATGAATCCTTTGCGGATACCGCTGTCTGCCATACGTCCGTCGCTTACACCTGTTACCTGTACACCATATCCTAAGTTGAGCTGGCGTTTCAGTTCGGCAGGCACTTCGCGGAAGGCTGCTCCCAGCAGTTCCATGTCGGCTTTCTTCACTACTTTCGTATTACCTTGAGCGTTCTTCAGAGTGATGGTGAATTCCTGGTCTTTCTTGTCGCGGAATACTTTCACTTTCACCTTGTCTCCCGGACGTTTCTTGGCAAGGATGCCTTGCAGAGAAGCCATGGTTTCTACCTTCTCACCATCTATGGCAATGATGACATCGTTTACTTTCAAGATGCCGGCAGCCGAGCCTTCTTCTTGTACTTCTACAACTTGTACACCATATCCGATGCCCAGTTCTTTCTGCTCCTTACGGATTTCTTCCGGAAATTCTTCTTTACCCATATCGCGTCCTCCGATGCCCAACAAAGCACGCTGTACGGTTCCGTATTGCTTCAGGTCGGTCACCACCTTGGTCATGATGCTGGTAGGTATGGCGAAGCCGTAGCCCGAATAAGCTCCGGTGGGAGAAACCAGCATGGCGTTGATACCCACTAACTCGCCTTTTGCATTCACCAGTGCACCACCACTGTTTCCTTGGTTGATGGCGGCATCGGTCTGAATGAATGATTCTACCTGATTGGCACCTAACCCACGTGCCTTGGCACTTACGACACCCGCCGTTACGGTAGAGCCCAAATTGAAGGGATTACCTACGGCAAGCACCCATTCGCCTACCTTCAAGGCATCCGAGTCGCCTACCGGAATGGCAGGAAAATCATCGCCTTCTATCTTCACCAAAGCCAGGTCGGTAGTAGCATCGGTACCGATAACCCGTCCTTTCATTTCCCGTCCGTCGTGCAGCTTGACCGAAATCTCGTCGGCATCATCAATCACGTGATTGTTCGTCACAATGTATCCGTCCTTCGAGATAATAACGCCCGAACCGAAACCCTTTTGTTCGGGAGTCTGGATCTGCTGCTGGCGTCCGCGGCCGTCACCGAAAAAGAAATCGAAAATATCCGGTTGGGTCTGTATTACCTTCGTCTTACTCCGCTGGATAGCCATGATGTGTACTACAGAGTTCAGTGAACTTTCGGCTGCTTGTGTCAGGTCGACGGGCTGCATTTTCGATGTATCGAATGCAGCATATTTAGCTGGAGTAGCCGTTTGGAACTCTTCGTAGAAAGAAGCGTTCTTTGTATCTTTAGACTGGAGGATGGCATACGAAGTCACTCCTGCCACTCCTGCGCTTACAGCAATCAGTGCGACTGCTCCTAATGCGAACTTAGTTGTCTTTTTCATATCTATAACTGGTTTAAATTGTTAATTTCGTTATTGCTTTAACATTTCATCTGCTAAAGTAGAACAAATATTATGCGGTTGTACTCCTTGTGTGTTCTTTTTTCTCTCTTTTAACAAAGCAAGACAGCTCCTTAACCGCGCTTAACGGGGATAACTGACAAATTTGCATTCATTATCAGTCACTTTTGCAGTCGCAAAAGATATTTCTCGTAAAAATGGCAGGAGGAATGCATTTATTGCGTACCTTTGCAGTCAGAAAGCAGTCGGACGGTCTGTCGCTGGTGTTTCGGCACAAGAGGAAAGTCCGGGCAACGCAGAGCATCCTACTTCCTAACAGAAAGCTATCCGCGAGGGTAGAGTAATGCAGAAGAAAATAACCGCCGCTCCTACCCGGAGAGGTAAGGGTGAGAAGGTAGGGTAAGAGCCTACCAGCCGCGTGGTGACACGCGGGCTGTGCATCTTAGGAGTTGTAAGGTCGTGTAAACCGGCATTAACGAGGGTTGCTCGCCCCACGTCGGAGGGTAGACCGCTAGAGCCTTTTGGTGACAAAGGGCGTAGATAAATGACAGACACCTTATATTATATAAGGAACAGAACCCGGCTTACAGGCCGGCTGCTTTTTTTAAATTAAGAATGAAGAATTAAGAATGAAGAATTTAACTTCGTCCGCATGGCATTGGCTTACGCCGAACGCTGTTTCTTCATTCTTTATTCTTCATTCTTCATTTAATAACTATGAGACTGCAATATTGGCTTCAATTCTTGACAGACGGCATCTGGAGAATCACCGAAGATGAGGTAACTCCAGTGAGGAAGCGCCTGTATTCGTGTGTGAAAATCATTTACCTTTCGATAGAGCAGTTCTTGAACGACCGCATTCCGGTGCGTGCTTCGGCACTGACGTATAGCACATTGCTGTCTATCATCCCCATCCTTGCCCTGCTGTTCGCCATTGCCCGCGGCTTCGGTTTCGATGCATTGATGGAGCAGCAAATCAAAAGCGGTGTGATAAGCCAGCAGAGCGAGCTGGTGTTTTCGTGGGTCAATTCTTACCTGCAACACGCGCAGAGCGGCATCTTCATCGGCGTGGGCCTGATTATGTTGCTGTTTACCATCCTGATGCTGATAGACAACATCGAGCGCAGTTTCAACGCCATCTGGCAGGTAAAGCGTCCCCGCACGGTGTTCCGCCAGATAACCGATTATTTTTCGATGCTGCTACTGCTTCCGTTGCTCATTGTTATCTCCAGCGGTCTGACCATCGTGATGACCACGTACGTGAAGGATTTGGAAACCTTCCTTCTGCTGGGACCGATGCTGAAGTTCCTGGTGCGTCTCGTCCCGTATGCCTTAACGTGGGGGATGTTCATCGCGCTATACGTGTTCATGCCCAACACGAAAGTGAAGCTAAGCCATGCCTGGTTTCCGGGGATACTGGCAGGTAGCGCCTTTCAGGCTTTCCAGTATTTCTACGTCAACAGCCAGATATGGATTTCGAACTACAATGCCATCTACGGAAGCTTTGCCGCCATCCCGATGTTCCTGTTATGGACACAGGTGTCGTGGACCATCTGCCTGTTCGGTGCCGAGATGAGCTACGTCAGCCAGAACCTTTCTTCGTTCAGCTTCGGGAAAGAAACGGCGCATATCAGCCGGCGCTACCACGATTTCTTCTGTGCCATCGTGCTCTCCGCTATCTGCAAGCGGTTCGAGCACGAGCAGCAGCCCTATACGGCAGAAGAGCTGAGCAAAGAGCATAAGATTCCCATCCGGCTGACAAAGAATATCCTCTACGAGCTGACCGATGTCCGTCTGGTTTACGAAACTTCTGATGACGATAAAGAAGGAAACATCCGTTACTTGCCCGGAATGGACATCAACCGCCTGACCGTAGGTGTGCTGATAGAGCGGCTGGACAGTGCCGGCGCCGAAAACTTCAAGATAGACAAGGAGGACTATTCGGCTTCGTGGCATGCCCTGATTGAGGCAAAGCAGGCGTACCTGTACCAAAGCGGGCGCATTCTGGTGAAGGATTTGTGATTTTTATCAATAAAATGCCCTGGCAAACTTTTGCTTGCCAGGGCATTTATTGATAGTACGCTCGGCATGAGTATTAGCTAACGGGTGCAAGTCCCCAATGAGCCCTAATAGCGGGAATCATACAGCCAAAAGCAAGGGTGTCCATCGTGAGGTGGAATCTG